>DATKYK010000021.1 GCA_035528575.1 Dehalococcoidia bacterium
CACCGACCTCGCTGTTAATCGAGTCGCATAGTTTCCCGAAGGCCGTGTGGATGCCGCGCATGTCGGCCGTCACGGTGAAGTGAAAGCTGCTGGCACGTACTTCAGCGGGATCGATGGCCAATGGCAGGCTCATCAGAACCAACGCCATGGCAAAGACGATAATAGTGAACGGATAGATCCTGGCTTTCACGACACGACCCCTATATCAATGTGACTCATGATTTTAACCGCACCTTATACGAATATCCTCCTATCCCATACCCTTCAAAATACATAAAAATACAGCGCTGTCTTCTTTTTAATTTACCGGTCATCTCTTTTCCCTCACTGGAAAAGACTCTCACTTGCCCCTCATCTGCCGTGGTGAAGCTGCCCTATTTTTGCCAGAGACACTTCGTGGCTTCCACTAACGAAGCAACCGGGTCAACCACGAGCTCCCTCAC
The DNA here is from genome assembly GCA_035528575.1 of Dehalococcoidia bacterium. Lineage (NCBI taxonomy): Bacteria > Bacillati > Chloroflexota > Dehalococcoidia > Dehalococcoidia bacterium. Next base: position 444 of record DATKYK010000021.1, read on the forward strand.
CAAGGTCCTTAACACAGCATTCTCTGATATAAAATCGGCCACCGGAGGGCTGGTCTGGTAGTACCACTCCACCAGTTGAGAGCCAAGGCTATTTTGTAGCAGCACCTCATCCCTGAACGCACGTAACACATCGATTTCCGCAGCGGTCGATGTGCCGTAGGCAGCGGTGGCGATGAAGCAGCCCCCTCCAGCAGCAGGGAATGTGTCCTGCTCGGAGTTGTTGTCCTCGTTTGACTCATCAACAGCGTCATCCTTATCGGCACGAACCTCAATACTGTCGGATTTGTCTGAAAGCGTGAACGGGCCAGATTTCATCGGGTCCGTGCACTCACCTGCATCCAGTGCGCCAATGGCTTGGTCTTGCTGCCAGGAGCCGTCGATGTAGACCCCAGCAACACTCGCACCTGCAGAGGCCGTGCCTTCGTTGCACACACTGAAGGTAACATTGTAGGTCGAACCTTCCTCGACCCATTCCTGTGACATGGAACGGACCACGAGGTCTGGGCTGGGTGTTGAGGTCGGCGTTGGCGTAGGAGTGGGAGTGGGAGTGGGAGTGGGAGTAGGTGTAGGTGTTGGGGTCGGGGTAGGGGTTGGTGTAGGAGTGGGTGTAGGTGTCGGCGTAGGCGTAGGAGTAGGCGTCGGTGTAGGAGTCGGGGTAGGGGTTGGTGTAGGAGTGGGAGTGGGTGTAGGTGTCGGCGTAGGCGTAGGAGTAGGCGTCGGTGTAGGAGTAGGGGTAGGGGTTGGTGTAGGAGTGGGTGTAGGTGTCGGCGTAGGCGTAGGGGTAGGCGTAGGTGTAGGGGTCGGGTCGCCGCTGACGACGACATTGTCCACCCGTGTGCTGTCAAAATCTTCATCGGTGTCCCCCCAGAAACGGATATCAATGCTGGTATCTTCCGCAGTGCTGCCAAGGGCTACATCCACAGACGTTGCCGGCCAAGTCTCAGTGTCGCTAGTAAGGTCGTGTGTATTGACGGTGGTCCAGCTGCCGGCAGCAGACAGCTTCCACTGCACAACTAGGTCGCCGTCGTCACTGCCATCGTTGTCGGTATCCTGGCCCCAGTCGTACTCCAGGTGGATGTTCACCAGGCCTGTTGTGTCGATGCCCGACTTCGTGGCATTCGCACCGCTGCGCAGCTGGAGGTACTTATCGCCCGCAAGACCAAGGGGCCTAATGGCACAGTCCAACCCACTCCCATCGCTATCAGTCCAACCCGGCACGGTGTTCACGAAAATAGTGCCGAAATCATCCTGGAAGACGATGGTGGTCTGCGTAGCCTGTGTTATGCCGATGATCAGAAGCGGAGCGGCCACAAGTGCTACCAGCATTAAAGCTAACATCAAATACACTATCATTGCTTTCATTTCTTCACCCTACTTTTTGGTTTCAAATTGAAACGGTATTAACCCCCCGGGAGTATATATTTCGTGCGGGACTCTCAATTTGGTTTATAGCACTATGTATACAGCCTGTCAACATATATTATCCTAATATAAATTAATCTTTCCAACATAGTCCTCCCAGAAATAGGCTGACCTGACGCCCTGGTCGGGGTTAATACTAGGTTGTGCGGCGACAAAAAAACCTCCAGCGATAGGCTTTGACACCCCGCTTGAAGGCTTATTTTTGGGCAAAACCATAAATCGCCATACTTCCTTATCCGATATTCTTTTTTATGTGAATCCTCAGTCTTGCCCGTATGTGATTGTGGCTACTTGCAGGAAGCGCCTGGCGAAAGGCTCACATTTAGGGTAACATAACATTCGCCATTTGTCTGTAGAAAAAGTCTGTATTTTTTGTGGGGAAAGTATGTATTTTTTATTGTGGGGAAACCCTTACAAAATTGTGGTTTTTTGTAGGGAGGGTTTGACACAGGTCAATACCACCGTGCGGGCTGTCAGGTACGCGGGTATGGGTTAGCTGGATTCAATATCGGGGCAGCAATATGCCAGCTCTTTAAGCTTTAGCGACAGCCTGGAGTTCTACAAGCTGCCGCTATCGTGACAAGCTAAATGGCCGTTAAAGTGAGTGGCTGGTGGTGGTCTTTCTTGTCCTTTTGTCTCGCCGTCTTTGGCGGCGTTTGCCAGCGATAGACTTGCGCTCCTTGCGTCTCTTGTCGGCGAGGTACTTGGATTCGTGCTTCATGTCGTATTGGGATCAGTGTTTTGCCATTATACCATGTCGCGGGGGCGTTAGCACCCAGATGGACCTCTCCTCACTTGAAATGGTTTAGCGATATATGCGCTCTGGCAGCTTTAGTGATAGCTTGAAGTTTTATAGAGACTGCTGAAATAGTCTCAATCAACCCCCTAATCCCCCAATCTTGGGGGACTTTTTTTAAAGCTGGGGGACACCCCCAGACCCCCGGCCCCGATAAAATCGGGGCACCTCTTTTTCAGCGGTCTCTTATAGATTGATGTTGGGTTGAAGACTAACTGTGCCGGCCAGTAAAAAGCGCCTACCGGTTCTGAGGAGCTCAAGGAAGGGGTGGTGCCCCCAAGTGACGCGTGTTCGAAAGTTGGCGAAGTGGTACAATTGTTTGAGACAGGTCCGGGCAAACATGACTACAAGGAAAATCTCAAATACCTCTGCGGCTTCAACAGATGAAGCTGAGGAAAAGCCACAAGCCCCTTTTGAATTTAAGACTAGCAAGGAAATAGTCTTTCTTAAAGAAGTAGTTGAACGTAGTCTTCCTCCTAATACAAGATTCTTAACTACTATTCCATATAAGAACCTGACTATTTTTGTAATAGCTACCGATTCTAAGATGATAATGGTTGACGACGGGTTCTTGCCTCTGGGTGTAGTAATACTTAATGTAGGTAAACCGAAAGCCCTTTTACTTACACGAGAAGAATACGAAGTACCGTATGAATTAGCAGGCGGTGAACGTTATGCAAGGTATGGTATATCCGATATCTACAGGATGTCGGAATTAAACGGATTAAGATTGATAGGAGTAGGACAACCATACAGAGGGCCAATGTTGACGGGCCACGGTGATGCTAACAGCAATATTCATTCTATTGAGGGTGTGCTGGTGGCGGAATTAGTCAATTATCTGGCAGGGGTAATTGCGAAGAGGTATGGCCTTGTATTGCGTAAGCTGTTAGTAACAAGCTGTAATTCTAGAACCGGGGCGCCGGGAGAAGCGGATATCCCCGTTTTTTATGCTCTGGAAGATGTGACGCCTTTCTCTAATCTGGATACAAGGACCAGTGCGAGGGGAAGCGGGCCGGTTGACCTTTTTGTAACCTGGGGTGATAGATGGATGGCCAAGTTACCGGGCCGAGAACCAGTTAGATATCAGCCAAAGGCTGAAGATGTTGCTGCTCATCCGCCGCTGACAAGAGAAGAAATAGAGTTTTTATTACGAAAGGATGCCGAGGAAAGAGCTAAGGCGCAGGCTGAGGAGGTTCTGAAGTCCGCAGAAGAACCTCAAAAAGTGGAGAGGTCCAGGATTATCGCGGATTATTTGGCGCTGTTGAAAGCAAGCTTCGTATCTCTGGGCCAGAGGGCCGCGCGGAGGTCTCAGGAAATTGATCCCTCTGTGCCCCCGTATACAACCTTTGAAGTTCCAGAGTCGATTGATGATAGGCAGGATGTTGAGAGCACTATTTACGGGATAGATGGGGATATTGAAGGATTAATAGGTGCATTATTTGAGGGTGATTTAAGCCAAGAGGAATTTAATAATTATATGTTAGAGAAGGCTGATGAATTGAGAGAGAAATGGTCTCCTGCTATAGAATCCGCAAAGAGTCATGTCAAAAGCAGACAGGATGCGATTAAGATTCTAGATTCCTTATTGGCAGATATGCCGGTAACCCATACTATTATTCCGTTCAGGAGCCTTTTAGAAGGTTGGAGGAAAGAATTGGAGTATTCTGCTGCCCCCAAGTGACGCGTGTTCGAATAGGTTAACATGCATTCCAAATCCGCCTGGCTTAAATGAACCTTGGCTTCCTGTAGCTTGTTGATGATCTGCTCCGGCGTAAACGCCCTTCTGGTCATATAAAACCCCCTTTCCAAATCGATCCAAGTCTAACATTTTACTTGGACCAATTTTTGGGGGGCAGGTCAAGGTGAGGATATACATCCCGATGTAGTATCATTTGACGAACATGATTGAACAAAGAAGCTAACTTAATGTAGCCCAATAATATTTTTTAACAACTTGACTATTTCTTCGTTTAATGCGATAATAAGTCAAATAAAATAATTGGAGGTAAAGTATTGCAGAGATTATTTAAAGTATTAGGATTAGCGGTAATAACAGCCATTCTGGTAGTTGCTCTGGCAGGTACCGTTTTAGCCGGTGATAATGGATATATGGAACCTGCTCCGGAATCTGGCGATTGTAGTTCTAATGGCAGTGGCTTTGATGGCGACGTTGGGTCAGGGACTGGACCTGCCCCGAATGCAGGTCTTGGTATTCATGATGGCAGTGGTTTCTAATTCCCATAATAGGCTTATTGAGAGCTAGCTTCTGAATCATATCGACTGGATAACTTCGAAGCGATAAAGGGGAAGCATAAATGCTTCCCCTTTTTATTTATAGACTTAAACATTAGCCATATTGTCTGATCAAACAATATGGCTTCTCGTTACATTGCCACTCACATTGGCAGGGATTTATCCTTAAGAAGTCGCCGTAATAGCTGCATGAACAAGCAATAGGTTTGTTTAGTAAAAAGTAACCAATAGATGACCGAAGATCCTGCCAAATATTCTTAATTCAATGTGTCCAGTTTCAAGGGTTCCCTTCACTTCATCTATACGGATTTAAGTCTACTTTGTAAATAGCATCAATAATCTCTGTCAGCTTTTGCTCAAATTAGATTGCTGTGGGTTCAATGAAATCTACTCGTTTCAAATCTTTGAGAAGCTCCGGTACGCTACAGGTCTCTATCAAACTGGGGATAACTGTAAGACGCCCGTTTATTGCTTCGGTGAGTGCAACATTCATTTCCTTAGTGCACCAGTTCGAGCTACTGAATCCCTGACTCAGAAATATAAGGCAAGCATCGCTATGCTCGAATCCTTCTCCGATCTTGCCGGTGATAGAATCTCCCGCGTTAATCTTCCACTTATCAAACCATACTCTTATACCCTGTTGAGACAATCTCTCGGCAATTGTCTCTGCAATCTTCTCTGACTTGGTCTTTTGTTTATAAGAAATGAAAACTTGATGCGCTCCACTTACCATTGGGGGCTGGCCGCTAATTTCCCTTACATTATTTGTGAGATGTTCCCATGCTTGCTGCTTCATTCAAGAAGTAATATTACTTGCAACGAGCTGCTGGGATCGAGATAACGAATCCCACTCTAAGTTAAATTGATCAGTATACTTTGGTTGGGTTTTGAAGAAGTACGTTGCGATAAGTTGATTAGGTATGTTTGTAGGTGGCATTGTGGTGTAGTTGCAGAAAATTCCCGTAATGATAGCCTGAACTTTAAGAGGAACACCACCAGTTACAGGGATCTCATATATAGGAATGTGCGCTGAAATTACTTTTTCTAGAGGCTCTATTTTTTCACGTATCTCAATTGATAATCCCTCCCAATCAATTGAAAATATATCAGATAGTTCACGAACCTCAGAAAAATCACCATTGGCATTTTGAAATTGTGCACAATATTCTATACTTAGCGGTGGCCTCTTCTCAATATCGTGCAGTGAACGGATATTATATCCGAACGTAAGGTCCGATATTATTCTGGGTAAATTCGTCTCCATACCTTCCTCTAGATTATGGTTTCTGCGTTAATACTACATTGGTCTCGACTGATTGATCATGCTACCGTAGTTCTAACATCGCCTCGTGATTATACCACTTTTCAAATGAGCATAACTCATTCCTGCTGATAATGACGTCCTACAATAGAGCCAACAAGAAGCTCATTGTAGCGCAACTACAGATTAATAGGGATCAGACTATTGGTTGTTAAGCAAGTGAATTAATCCCATAATGCTAACTCTCTAACAGGCCTTAAGTTAACTTGCATTAAAATTCTGCAGAAATGCATTTTAAGTACATTGCTAAGGGTAAAATATTATTGAAAAAAATTGGGGTGTTATTTTAGGGTTTTTAGAATGCAGAATAGGAGATTGCTGTCAAAATGACGGAAGAATTCGGGGGGATTGGGGAGCACCTTAAAGCCAGAAAGTCTAACTCTGTAAGTGGTACCATTTCTGGGGGTAGGTCAGAGGACGAGGAAGGTCGAAGAGGAATCCTCCAGAATGTGTTCGTTAAGTTTGTGGTGGATCGTCAGCGTATCGTTGATATCGAGGTAAAGCCTCCCTATAGCTGGCTGATGAGATGGAAACCTATGCAGGTAGCAGGGGAAAATCTGTCCGTGAAATGATAGTGTGGTGCCCCCAAGGGAACTCGAATCCCTGTTTCCAGCTTGAAAGGCTGACGTCCTAGGCCACTAGACGATGGGGGCTTTTTAATCCTCCATATTTTAGCACAGAGGTGGATAGCTTGCCTATGGGTAGACAGCAGATCGCTCAAGCGACATCTTTTCGTCTAAGCCAAGCATGAGGTTCATGCTCTGTACTGCCTGACCGGCCCCGCCCTTTACCAGGTTGTCGATGCAGCTAACGACGATGAGCCGCTCCGTTCTAGGATCAATGGTGGGGTAGATCAGACACAGGTTTGTGCCCAGGGTTTGCTTGGTCTGGGGCGGTATGTCAACCACCCTGACAAAGGGTTCGCCAAGGTAGAACTCCCGGTAAATCTCCTGTACATTCTGCTTTCCTGCCTTAAGCCTGGCATAGCAGGTGGTGAGGATGCCCCGGCTCATCGGTACGAGATGGGGCACGAAGGTCACCGAGAGGGCAAGCGCCGGGTTTAGTCCGCCAAGCTCCTGGGTAATCTCGGGCAGATGGCGATGCCCCTCGAGGGCATAGGCTGAGACATTCTCGTTCACCTCGGCGAAATGGGTTCCCATGCTCAGCGTTCTCCCTGCTCCGGAGACACCGGACTTGGCATCGATTACGATGTCCGGCTCGATCAGCCCCTCCCTAACCGCAGGGGCCAGGGCCAGTATTGCGCTGGTGGGGTAGCAGCCGGGGTTGGCTACCAGTCGGCTTGATGTTATCCGTTGGCGATTTAGCTCCACCAGTCCGTAGACCGCCTCGCCGAGAAGCTGCGGTGCGGGGTGGGCAAAGTCATACCATTTCTGGTAACCCTCGGCCTCCTTGAGCCTGAAGTCGGCGCTTATATCGATCACCTTGATGCCCCGCCCGAGCGCCTCCGCCACGGCCTCAGCGCTCATCCTATGCGGCAGTGCGGAGAAGACCAGAGTCACCTCCCCCAGCTCAGGCTCGATCACCATATCGATGTCGGCTAGGTGAGGCAATACCACACCAATCCTCTGCCCCACGGCGCTTCTCCCCGTAATCGAGGCTAGTTCAACACGGGGATGGTGGTGAAGGAGCCTTGCAAGCTCCATGCCCACATAGCCTGTTACGTTGATAATGCCTACTTTCACCGTCATTACTGTTCTACCTCCCTCAAACCAGGCTGATTTCTCCTTGCTCTCCTCTTTTGTCGTGCTATATCGCTCAGCCTTTCATCGCTGATGCCGAAGTGATGTGCTATCTCGTGACGCACCGTCTCTGCAACCCCGCGCACTATTCCTCTGTCGGAGCGGTATGTCATTTCGATGGGCTTCTGAAAAATGGTTATCTTATCCGGTGCCACCATAGCATGCCTTTTTCCCTGTTGGGTCAGTGGTATGCCTTCATAGAGGCCCAGGAGCTCCCCCCGACGCGTGCGCCCGACGCTGCCTAGCTGATTACGTGTTGGCCAGTACTGGACCACTACGGCGATGTTCTCCAGCCTCTCCATGAACTCCGGCGGCAAGCCTTCGATGGCTTCAGCTACCAGTTGCTCAAATCGCTCCCTTTCCATGGGAACACCCTCCCCTTAGCACGCACTCATGACACCGGGGGCGCTGTGCCTGACATACCCTCCTGCCGTGAGCCAGCATGTTGAGATGAAATTGATAGATTGCCTCAGCAGGCACCAGTCCCTCCAGTAGCTCGTGCGCCCGCGCCGGCGACACCCCTCTGCCGATAAGCCCCAGGCGCCTGGATACCCGATAAACATGGGTATCCACGGGGAGCGCCGGCCTTCCCATCGAGAACAGCAGCACGCAGCTTGCCGTTTTGGGTCCTACCCCGGGCAGCGCTTGAAGCCATGCCCTGGCTTTGTGGAGCGGGAGCGTGCTAAGGAACCCCAGGTCCGGAGATCCGGAACCATCGAGGATTCCCTCGAGGATCGCCTTTATCCGCGGTGCCTTAATCCGGCTCAGCCCGCCGCATGAGATAGCCGCAGCGATCTCATCGCTCTGCGCCCCCGCTACCCTATCCCAACTTCCGAAGGCAGAAATGAGGCTACTGAAGGCCCGGTGTGAGTTAACATCCGAGGTGTTTTGCGAGAGGACAGCCATAACTAGCTCGGAGAGCGGATCGCTTCTCCGTTTCCACTGGGGAATGCCATACTCCTGCCCCAGCAGGTGGATGATCTCATCGATGGTCATAGCGCCCTCAGGTGGCAGGTATCGTTTAGCAAGGTGACGGTCGCATTGCCCTCACTCATTTCAAAAAGGTTGATCGCCGCGGTATCCTGCTCTATCTGCCAGAAATGGGAATTGTCAAGGCCAAGGAGATGGCAGAGGAGCACCTTGCAGACCACCCGGTGAGTCACCAGGACAACCGTCGCGTCCTTGTGCCGGGCTGCCAGGTCATCGATGGTAGCGGCCGACCTCTTCCTGACATCCTCCAGGCTATCTCCCTGGGGAATCTCAAGTATCTGTGGGCTATAGCGCCAGAGCTTGAAGAGAGCGGGGTAGTTTTGCTTTACCTCATCGATGGAAAGCCCCTGCCAGACTCCGAAGTTCATATCAATAATACCCTCGAGCGGAACCACCGGGATGCCGAGCGGGTGGGCGATAATCTCGGCAGTGGCCATCGCTCGCCTCAGTGGGCTGGAGTAGATAGCTGCTACCTCCCACCGGGCGATCCGTGGCGCTGCTGCCTCCGCCTGCCTTATCCCGGTTTCATCCAGATCGATGTCTACCCACCCCCTGAACCTCTCTTTTTGGTTCCACTCGGTCTGCCCATGCCTGATTAGAATAAAACGAGCCAAATCAGCCTCCTATTGGGTTTAGATTAGCCCCTCCTCCCTGAGGGCGCTAATAATATACTGAATCTCAGTTCCGGTTAGGCCGAAGCGATGCAGGGTGTGGCGCACCATCTCCAGACCAGCTTCAAACTCGGGGCGCACCAGCTCGGCAACGCCCATGGTGCGAAGCGTCTTCGCCTCATCATCGAAATGGACCCTGGCCACCACATCCAGCTTGGGGTTTATGCCCAGGGCGTTCCTCACCGTCAGCTCTGTAGCTATGGGGTCATGGAAGGTGATCACCAGCACCTTTGCTTTATCCAGAACAGCCCGGGAGAGTATCTCCGGGTTGCTCGCATCACCGTAGAGGTAGGGCACCTCCCTGGCGCGCAGGGCATCGATGGCCCGCGGGTCATTATCGATCACCAGATAGGAAAAGCCCCTTCTCTCCAGAACCATGCCTAGATTTTGTCCCACCTGACCGTGCCCGCAGATAACCACGTGTCTGCTTAGATTAAGACCACGGCTGAAGTGGGGATCTGCGCGACCGGCCAGAACCTTGGCGAACCTTTCCCCCTGGCTGAGTCTCCTGTAGAGAATCGATACCCCGCCCACGGCGAAAGGCGTTAGTAATATGGTAATGACCGCGCTGGTCAAGGTCAAGTCGTACAGGTATTTGGACATAACCCCCTCGCCCAGGGCGGCAGCGGCCAGCACGAAGCTGAACTCCCCGATCTGAAACATCCCGGCGCCGACATAGAGCATGGTCTTGGCAGTGTAGCCGAAGAGCCAGGGGATGAGGGAGCAGATGATGAACTTACCACCGATGATTGCGATCACCACCACACTGACCGCCCCCAGATTATCCACCAGGAAGCGGGGGTCGATGAGCATGCCCAGGGAGACAAAGAAGAGGGTGGCAAAGATGTCGCGCAGGGGGATGACCTCGGCGAGGGCCTGATGAGCATAATCGGACTCACTTATTAGTAGCCCGGCGACGAAGGCGCCCAACGCCAGCGATATCCCGAAGTAATCACTGGCAAAAGCCACCGCCAGGCACAGGCCGAATATGGCCAGCAGGAAAAGCTCCCTAGAGCGCAGCCCGGCCACCCGCCTCATAACCCTGGGCAGGACCCACAGCCCCAGGACAAGCATTGTTCCCAGGAAAAGCACAGCCTTAAGCGCTGCTATGCCTAATGCGGCTGCCCAACCCGGCTCCCCGATGACAGGCAGCACCACCATCATCGGCACAACTGCCAGGTCCTGCACCAGCAGGATGCCGATCATGACGCGACCGTGAGCGGTGTCCAGCTCGCCCCGCTCCATGAGGAGCTTGAGCACTATCATGGTGCTGGAAAGGGCGATGAAAAAGCCAAAAAATACAGCCTCCGTAATCGGCCAGTGAAGCAATAGGCCTACCACTAACCCTAGAGCCGTGGTGGCCAGGATCTGAACCATGCCACCAATGATGGCAACCCGCCCCGTGCGCCTCAGCGTTTTCAGGGAGAACTCAAGACCCAGGGTGAAAAGCAGAAGGACAACCCCGATCTCCGCCAGGGTCCTAATCTGCTCAACTTCACCGACCAGACCAAAACCATAGGGACCGACAGCGATGCCACCGATAAGATAGCCCAGGATGACCGGCAAGCCGAGGCGGCGGGCAATCATCCCCCCGATAAAGGCGACGACCAGAACTATGACTAGGGCGATAAGATCCAGATTTACCCTCCCCCTTCTTAAGGACAGAGTGATAAGCTATTCTAACACAGGATTTAATGGCAGGACAGTGTTGTGCGGTGTACAGGACATAGTGATACGTCGCCGCAAGCCTATTATTGATATAATTGCGATTGAAATGAGGTAGTCTCACCTTTTCCCAGTCACCTGACCTGAGATGGCGCACTGCTCCGATAGATCGGAGAGACACCCGTCAAAGGGGGGAGCGGCAGGTTGGGGCGGGTGCTCCAACCTGCCCATAAATAAATCCCCTGCCCCCGATCTAGGATGCAGTGTCGGCCGACCTGTCGGCCTCGGTGGACTCCCCTTTATATCTACTGCGTGGTAAAACCTATGGTGTAGCAGAGATGTTTTCTCCTCCACTTGTCCCCGAGGGGTTAGTTTATCGCAAGGCATCACAGGGTGATGAAGTGAAGGGAAACTCACGACACCAGGCGTCACTCAATCATTGACAATAGACCTGCTCCCTCGGTAAACTAAGCCTGCTCACCATGAAAGCGGAGCTGACAGGTGCATTAGAATTGGCGGGAAAGCCGACTCTATATACAGATTGAGGTTATAAAGTGGTAGCGAGCGATGAGATACAAGGACAGATCGTAAGCGCCCTCGAGGGGCAGGATGCCGATTACATTGAGGTTCGCATCGAGGAGCGGGAGGCGAGCCGTATCCGTTACCGGGGGAGGGAGCTGGAGGATATTGGCCGCAGCACCAGCCTCGGCGGGAATGCACGTGCCCTGGTTAGCGGAGGGTGGGGCTTTGTCAGCTTCAACGAGATAGGCGGACTGCGGGATAAGGTGATGCTGGCGGTGAAGCAGGCGGGGTTGGTGGGGAAGGTGAGGGCACGGGAGTTCGAAAAAGGGGAGGAGAACAGGCTTAGCCCGGTGGAGCCGGTGGTGGACACGGTGGCACCCCGCATTAAAAGGGACCCCGCCACCGTCTCTTTGGCACGGAAGAATCGTCTCCTCGATGAGTATAACAAGTTAATCTGGGCCACCCCCAAGATCCAGACCTCCGTGATCGCCTATGGGGATAGCAAGAAAACGGTGGTTTTCGCCAACTCAGAGGGCAGCTATATCGAGCAGACAAAGGTGGACCTCAGCTTGCGCCTGATGGTGATTGCCAGGGAGGATGGCGATATACAGCAGGTGGTGCTCAGCGTGGGCTCAAGCGGCGACTTCGGCGTTGTGGAGGTACTTCATCAGGAGGTAGGGGAGGTGGCACAGCGCGCCGTAGCGCTTCTCTCCGCGCCCCGGGTTAAGGGAGGGGAGTATACCGTGGTCTTGGACCCGGTCATTGCCGGTGTTTTCGTCCATGAGGCCTTCGGCCACCTCTCCGAATCAGATTTCGTCTATGAAAACGACCGCATGAAGGATGTTATGGTCTTGGGGAGGAGGTTCGGGGGGGAGCACCTCAACATCGTCGATGGCGCTGCTGTACCCGGGCTTCGAGGTAGCTACAAATATGACGATGAGGGCGTGCCCGCCACCAGGAGCCATCTAATTAAGGAAGGGGTGCTGGTGGGGAGGCTTCACTCGCGAGAGACCGCAGCCAAGATGGGAGAAAAGCCCACCGGGAACGCCAGAGCGCTGGATTATCGACATCCCCCGATTGTTCGCATGACCAATACCTTCATCGAGCCACAGGGCGTCTCCTTCGAGGAGATGATAGCCGATATCAAGGAGGGGGTCTATGTGAAGAACTGGTATGGTGGTATGACCTCGATGGAGATGTTCACCTTCTCCGCAGGCGAGGCGTACATGATCCGTAATGGTAGGGTTGAGGAGCTACTCCGACCTGTGGTGCTAAGCGGCAATGTGTTCACCACCCTTGGGAACATAGATGCCATAGGAAATGACCTGGAGATGAACCAGGGAGGTGGCTGTGGCAAGGGGGCGCAGTCCCCGCTCCCCGTCTCCAACGGCAGCCCCCACATAAGGATTCAGAAGTGCCTGGTGGGAGGAAGATGAGGATAGTAATTGGTAGGACAAAGTGGTGTGAAGAGGTGGCCTATGGCTAATAAATTCGAACAGCTAGCAGTATGGTATTTGCGGTTGAACGGCTATTTGACGACTCCCAATTTCGTGCTCCACCCTGACATTCGAGGGTCTGAGAGAACCGATGCGGATATCCTTGCCGTTAGGTTTCCACACTCAAAAGAAGTTGCAGGGAGGGAGATGGAAGTGGACAGCAAACTAGTATGTCAACATGGAAAGATTGACTTCATTATAGCTGAAGTCAAGAGCGGAAAGTGTCGTCTGAACGGGCCTTGGACAAATAAACAGCAGGAGAACATGCACTATGTGTTGAGGTGGTTGGGTATGGTTCCTGAATCGGAAGTATCTGGGGTGGCCGACGATTTGTACAGGAAACAGGTGTGTGAAAGTGAGGGCTGGATTATAAGACTGGCCTGCTTCGGTAATCAAGAATCGCCGCATTTGCCAGAAAATGTTCTTCAGCTTACCCATGAGCATGTCGTTAAATTCATGTCGGAACGATTCAAAGGACATGCTGATGTTAAGAGTGCTCACAAGCAATGGGATAGTTTTATAGAGAAATATTATAGGATGGCAGTCCGAGACAAGATGAGTACCCCCGAAATTTTAAAGTGTATCTCGGCACAAATGTAAACAGTAAATTTTTGGTGGAGTGGATTTTGGAAAACATCCTTAAACTAGCGAAGAAGGTGGCTGAGGAGGCCGAGGTCTTCGTCGTCTCTTCGAAGGAGACGCCGGTCGGCTTCGAAGCCAATCGCCTCAAGATGCTGGAGACCGCGGAATCGACTTCCGTCTGTCTGCGAATCGTCAAGGACGGAAAGATCGGTTTTGCCGCCACCACCAGGCTGGATGACCCTCAAGCGCTGGTGAACATGGCGGTGGAGACCGCCCGGTTCGGCGCCGAGGCGAAGTTCGCCCTTCCCCCGGCGCAGTCCTACCCCCAAATCGAGGTCTACGACGGCGATGTGGAATCTGTAGCTATAGAGGATATGGTCGAAATGGGCAACTTGCTGCTTGACATAATACTTGGCCATACCCCGGATTTGGTCTGCGAGGCCGGGGTGACCAGGAGCGTGGCCACGGTCAGTATCCTGAACTCACGCGGTGGCGAGGCCAGCTACCGCAGGAGCTACTTCGCCATCGGCATCGAAGGGACGCTTATTCGGGATACGGATATGCTATTCGTCGGTGAGAGCGACAGCTCCTGCCACCCGATAAGGGAATTTCAGGAGATAGCTAACGCTACGATGGAGCAACTGGAGCTGGCGGGGCGATCTGCCTCGATAGCAACAGGGGAATTTCCGGTGATTTTTACCCCTAAAGGGGTAGCAAGCGCTTTGCTTACCCCACTGGCGCTTGCGGTTAACGGTAAGATGGTGCTGGAGGGGGCCTCACCACTGGGAGGAAAACAGGGAGAGCTGATCTTCGATGAAAGGTTCTCTTTATATGACGATGCCACCCTGAACTATCGCCCAGCCAGCCGCCCTTGCGATGATGAAGGGGTGCCCAGCCGGAGGACAGCACTCATCGAAAGGGGAGTGGTAGCAAACTTCCTTTATGACCTGCAGACTGCGGCCATCGCCGGTGCCAGGAGTACCGGCAGCGGTAGCAGGGCTGGGGGGGGCATGCCCACACCATCGGTGAGTGCCCTGGTAATTGAGGCTGGGGATACCCCATTTAAAGATATGGTTCAAGATATGAAAGAGGGGCTGGTTATCGAGCATCTCATTGGGGCGGGGCAGGGGAACGTTCTGGGGGGCGAGTTCAGTGGCAACGTCCTCCTGGGATACAAGGTGGAGAACGGGGAGATGGTGGGGCGGGTGAAGGATACCATGGTATCGGGAAATATCTACGAAGCCTTGAAGGGGCTCGTTTCTATCGGTAGCGAAGCGAGATGGGTGGGTGGTGCGCTCAGCGCCCCGCCCCTCTATATACCCGGCCTGGCAGTGGCCAGCAAGGGATAACGAGGAGGTATCCTTGTCTCTGGATTTATTTGCAAAGACCCTTGCCGAGATAGGCGATGAGAGCAAACCCCTGGTTTCCTCAAAGCTAGCCAAACTGTCAACGGTATCTCAGCAGGAGATGCTACTGTTTCTCGAGGTATGGGGTAAGATGGGTTTTGAGAAGCGGAGGCGGATCGCAGGTCAGCTTGTGGAGCTTGCCGAGGATGACCCTTTTCTTAACTTCGATGACATCTTCTATGCCTGTCTTCGCGACCCCGACGAGATAGTTCGGGTGAGAGCCATCGAAGGACTGTGGGAGTATGAGAATCACTCCCTTATCGTACCCTTTATTACCATGCTTAGGGAGGATGGCGGGGAATCGGTTCGTGCTGCTGCCGCCCAGGCACTGGGCAAGTTTGCGATGCTTGCCGAGCTGGGGAAATTGCGCCCGGATGATGGGGCTAAGGTGGAGGAGGCACTGGTAGCAGTAATAGAAGACCATGGGGAAAAGCTTGAGGTGAGGCGTCGGGCCGTAGAGGCAATAGCACCCCTCAACCGGCCTAAAGTAACTAGGATCATTCGGGATGCCTACCAGGGCGGTGATGAAAGAATGCAGGTCAGCGCTATTAATGCTATGGGAACGAACAGCGATCCCGCCTGGCTCCCCACCCTGCTGAAGGAGATGGAAAACCCTGATTCTGAGATGCGCTTTGAAGCGGCGGGTGCCTGTGGGGATCTGGGGGACGAGGAGGCGGTGCCTCAACTGATGCGGCTCATACATGACCCTGATAACCAGGTACAACTTGCCGCCATAGCTGCGCTGGGGAAAATCGGCGGCAGCGAGGCAGAGGCGACACTCCGCGAGTGCCTGAATCACCCCGATGAGCACATCCGCGGTGCTGCAGACGATACCCTGGAGGAGTTGGAAGTCGGTAAGGATCCCTTCTCCTTCAGAATTATGTAGTTGGAGTTTGGCATGCTAAAGGGTCGCAAGGTGGTGCTCAGGGAGAAGAGGCTGGAGGATGCCAATAGTGACTATACATGGCGGAGCGATGATGAGCTCGCCCGTCTCGATGCGGCCCCGACCCTTAGGATACCCTTCACCCATTTCTTAGCTAGCTACGCCGACGAGCTGGCCCACCCGGGCCGGCGTCGCCGCCGCTTCGCTATTGAAACCCTGGACGGTAGGCATATCGGCAACTGTATGTACTACAATATCGACGAGGGTAAGGGGGGGGCGGAATTGGGGATCATGATAGGCGACCGCGAATACTGGGATCAGGGTCATGGCAACGACGTGGTCATTACCCTCCTCGATCATATTTTCAGCACTACGAGGCTCGAGCGTGTCTACTTGAACACCCTGGAATGGAATATCAGGGCACAGCGCTGCTTTGAGAAATGTGGCTTTGTTCGCAGTAATCGGCGGAGGAGGTACCACAATAACTTTGTTACTATGGAGATATATCGTAGCTCCTGGCAGCATCATGCCTCGCTCAGGGTCGATCAAACCGTAAAAGAGAAGCAGGAAGGATAGCCCTCCCTGCTTCCTCGGGATTTGCAAACCTCTTATGTCTTAGCTGGTGATGGGTTCTCCAGTCCCGCAGCCACAGAGTTGGGCACGAGCTCACAAAGCTCGTCCACGGTCCATATCCCCTTCTTGTAGATAGACCGGATACACTGAGGCTCAGAGAAGAGGTGCACCTCTCCTCCCTTGACCGAGAAGGTGCGGCCATTTATATTCGCCGCCTCATCGGTGCAGAGGAATACAACGAAGGGGGAGACGAACTCCGGCGGCGTAAATATCGTCTTCATGAAGTTATCCAGGTCGGTACCACTTATTCCCATAGTCTTGCCCCACGCCGACTTCAGCTCTGGCGTCAGTGTCATCCTTGTGCCGGCCATGGGACGAATGGCATTGCAGGTGATGCCGTATCTTCCCAGGTCCCGGGCCAATGTCCGTGTGAGGCCAACAATCCCCTCTTTGGCAGCGCTGTAGTTGGCCTGTCCCATATTGCCCAGCCCTGCATCGGAGGAGGTATTTACAATTCGCCCGCTTCGCTGCTTGCGGAATACCGCACTGGCCTGCCTGGCGCAATTGAAGTGACCATAGAGGTGAACCTTTATTACGGAGTCCCATTCCCCTTCCGACATGTTAAAAACCATGCGGTCCCGCAGCACGCCGGCATTATTGATCAGGATGTCCAGCCGGCCGAAATTGTCGAGGGCGCACTTAACCATCCTCTCTGCACCTTCGAAGCTAACCACATTCTCATAGTTGGATACCGCATCGCCTCCCATCCCCTTGATCTCGGAAGCCACCTCATCGGCGGGTGTCTTGTCCGCCCCGCTGCCATCCAACGCGCCACCGAGATCGTTTATTACCACCTTAGCTCCCTCAGCGGCGAGGGCCAGGGCATGGCATCGCCCCAGTCCCCGACCGGCGCCGGTTACCAGAGCAACCTTTCCCTTCAGTCTATCTCCCATTATCAACTTCCTCGCTTCTTAGAGGGGAGAACCACCACGGCACTGCCCGGGGTGGTCTTCTCACCTTTCGCGTTCTCTACCCAGATGTTGCACTCCACGATATTCTCACCATCCTCCACCCGCTTGCCGGTAACAGTGCCTTTACACCACCACGTATCCCCCTCATGGGGCTCGGTCATGGTCTTCATTTTCCGCGGGTAGTCCATGGCCCGGTACTGGCAGGAGAGCTTCTTAAGGGTGCCTTCGTCCCCTATCCAATCGGTCATTAAATGTCCTAACCAGGCACGCTTCAGTGCGCCGTGGACGATGGGACTACCGACCATCATAGAGGTAGCAAAGCTATCCTCGTAATGGAGGGGGTTGAAATCCCCCGAGGCACCGGCCCACTTAACCAGCATCTGGCTCGTAGCAACCTTGGCGAGCGGGGTTACCTCACTGCCTGCCTCAACATCTTCATAATAGAGCTGTTTTTTTGCCATTGTTTCCTCCTATTTAGCTGCAAATTAATGTGGCCCTTGACTTGGCCACCTTATCGCCATTCTGGTTCAGATAGGTCTGCTCCATCGTAAGGAATAGCATCTTCCCCGACTTCCCTGTCCTCTCACGAGCGTCGACGAATTGTCCATAGACAACAAGGGTATCGCCGGCACGTATCGGAATGTAGAAATCGAGCTCCACGCCACCATCAAGGATACGCATCATGCCACTCTCAAACACAGCGCCCAATACCTTGGACATAACCGCACCAGTCTCCAGTCCACCTCCTTGGGTTGGCCAGCCGAAAAATCCGGGGGGCGATATAATATCCCCGTAGCTGCTTTTTTTGGCATACTCTACATTTCGATATAGGGGATTTGGGTCGTCGATCGCATCGGCGTATCGTGCTATTGCCCCGGCCTCCACCTTCAGAACGGCAGGTGGCGATACCTGCCCTAACAAGGACGTAATCTTCTCGGAAATCAACGGGCCTTCGGTCAATTCACTTCCCTCCTTCTATATTTAGTTGCATATAATAAAGCCAGGCGGGGCGACTATAACGCCATGCCCGGCTCTCCTGCTTTATTAAAGGGGCTTGTGGGATTAACCCCTTTCATTTCTGAACTCCCAAGCATTTATCCCAGAGCAAAATAACAGCAAACTACGAACGCCAACCAGGAAAAGTCTACATCAGCACGGTTACTATTGTCAAGCCTCCGTGCGTTCCCCTGACACTGACATAATTGCTATCACGTTAAACCTTCTCCAAGGGGGCATAGCTTAATAGCAGCCGCTTCAGCCCGGCATCACCCTTAAATGCCACGGTGACCTCCTGATCTTCCCCGGCGGGGTTGCAGTTCACCACGATCCCGTCGCCGAACTTGGTATGGCGTACGTGGTCACCGGCACCAAGGGGAGGCTTGGGAGAAGACGCAGGGGAGGGCGTAGCAGTAGGCTGCACCTTGCTTTCTCCGGCATCACCCGGTGGCATCGCCAGATGGGGGGGGATGTCTGAGAGGAAGCGTGAGGGGATATTTACCGATGTGCTCCCCATGGAGCTGCGGCGGAAGGCGCGCACCAGATAGAGCCTTTGCTTGGCCCGAGTGACCCCCACATAGCATAAGCGGCGCTCCTCCTCCATCTGATCCCGGTCATCGTAGGATTTTCGATGGGGAAGTAGTCCTTCCTCCATGCCCACGATGAAAACCACCGGAAACTCCAGGCCCTTTGCGGCATGCAGGGTAATCAGCGTCACCGCATCTACCTTCTCATCATAGCTATCGACGTCGGAGACCAAAGCCGCACTCTCAAGAAAGGAGGAGAGGCTATCCTCGGGTGCCAGATGGCGGTAGTCGTTTGCTACGGTGCGCAGCTCCAGGATATTCTCCCATCTGTCCTCACCATCTTCCCACTCCAGTATATATTCTTTATATCCGGAGCGCTCCAGCATAAGGTCGTAAAGCTCGACGATGTTAAGCTCTCCACTTGCCGAGATCAGCTGGTTAAGAATTGTGAGGAAGTCGGTGAGCACCCGGCTGGTCCTGGGGTTAAAGTGGGTTTTTTCCTCCGCATCAGCGATCATCTGAAGGGCGGTATAGACCGGTAGCGAGCGACCTTTAGCCCACCGCTCCAGCTCCTCGATAGTGCGGGAGCCAATCCCCCTTGGCGGCACATTAATGACCCGCGCCAGGCTAACGCTATCATAGGGGTTGTGGATCAGCCTTAGGTAGGCGATGACATCCTTAATCTCGCGCCGCTCATAGAAGCGGGTTCCGCCCACCAGTTTATAGGGCATTCCATAGCGGATAAAGGACTCCTCAATAGCCCGCGACTGGGCATTGGTGCGATACATCACTGCGCAGTCGCCGGGCTTGAATAAACCCTGGCCAAGCAGGCTATCCACCTCACCCACCACGAACTGGGCCTCCTCCTGCTCATTATATGCCTCGGCGACGGTGAGCGGCACGCCGACCTCATTCTCTGTCCACAGTCCCTTCTCCTTTCGCTGGCGATTGGCGGATATCACACCCTCCGCCACCTCGAGGATGGTCTTGGTGGAGCGGTAGTTCTGCTCCAGATATACTACCTTGGCATCTGGGTAATCGCTCTCGAAGCTGAGGATGTTTCTCATGTCGGCAAAACGCCAGGAGTATATCGATTGGTCCGGATCTCCCACCACACAAATATTGCGGTATTTCCCTGCCATTTGCCTGGCCAGCATATACTGGACGATATTGGTATCCTGGAATTCGTCGACCAGGACGTGATGGTAGCGCTGCTGATATTTGGAGAGCACCTCGGGGCATTGGCGAAAGAGGATGACCGCCTTCATCAGGAGGTCATCGAAGTCCAGCGCCTTGCTCTCGTCAAGGAGTTCCTGGTAGTGCTGGTAAACCCGCCCCACCACTTCATCGAAATAGCTATGCTTTACATAATCCTGTGGCGCTATGAGGCGGCTCTTGGCTGAGGATATGGCAGAGAGGAATGGTCTCGGGGGAGAGCGCTTGGGGTCGATGTCCAGGTCCTGGAGGCTTCGCTTGATGAGTCTGATCTGATCGTCATCATCGTAGATGACAAACCTCGGCTCCAGCCCGATGTGCGTTCCTTCCTGCCTCAGGATGCGAGCGCAGATAGCATGAAAGGTGCCCAGGGTAAGGTCCTCCACCGTGCTACCCAGGAGGTGATAGATACGCTCCTTCATCTCCCTGGCCGCTTTATTGGTGAAGGTAACTGCCAGGATATGATGGGGTTTGATTCCCCAGACCTTGACCAGGTAGGCGATCCGATGGGCAATAACCCTGGTCTTGCCACTGCCGGGGCCAGCGAGAATGAGTAGGGGCCCCTCGGTAGATTCTACCGCTTCCCGCTGCGCCGGGTTTAGGCCTTCAAGAACATCCACGCTTAGATTATAGCATTGCAGGTCGGTCATAAAAAGGGCACAGCCTTCCTCTCCACATACGTGAAGTATGAACAATGGAGATAAAAGGCAATCTCTGTGGCTTCGGGATTACTGGCCACCCCGCTCTACTGTCGGTGGACCCTTTGCTGTTTTTTACATAGGGAACGGAGGCATGGAGAGGTCTCCAAGCTCGCGTATCCTCTTATCCAGATCCTTAACCGTCCACCTTCTGCCTATATCGATTGCGTTTCCCGGGGTCCAGGGTATAAACACCTGGAGTTTGCCCCCAAACATGGTGAAAACACGGCCGGTTATATCTTGCGCCGCATCACTGGCGAGATAGGCCACGAGAGGGGAGAGGTTCTCCGGTGCGAACGTATCGAAAGAGCCATCCTCTGGTGGCTTCTCCCCCATCATTTGGGCCGTCATGGGTGCCCCCAACGTCATTCTGCTCCTGGCCATGGGGGCAACGGCATTGGAGGTAACGTTGTATTTGCCCATCTCCCTGCCCCATACCATAGTCAGGGATGCAATGCCGCCTTTGGCCGCCCCATAATTACCCTGACTTGCATTCCCGCCGAGGCCGGCGTGGGAGACGGTGTTTATTATTCGCCCGTTTATCGGGTTCCCTGCCTTGCTCTGCTCATAGAAATAGAGACAGGCCCATCTACCGCAGTTGAATGTTCCCTTGAGGTGGACGGCGATAACGCTGTCCCACTCCTCTTCGGCCATCTTGAAGACCATCCTGTCCCTGAGGAAACCGGCGTTGTTGACCAGGATGTCCAGCTTGCCGAAGGAGTTGATGGCGGTATCTATAATCTCTTTGGCTGCTTGGTAGTCAGTTACGCTATTGTAGTTAACTACCGCTTCCCCGCCTGCATCCTTAATCTCCTTTACTACCTGGCCTGCCGGGCTCTTGGATTCTCCGGTGCCATCCGCCTCGCCTCCGAGGTCGTTAACTACTACCTTCGCACCTTCCGCGGCGAGTGCCAGGGCATGTGACCTTCCCAAACCTCTTCCTGCACCTGTTACAACTGCAACCTTGCCATCCAGTATGCCCATCTTCTTTGATTAACCTCCTTCTTTTTATATATCGACCTATTTACATTTACTATAACATATCTATTGTCGACTGGTCAAAGCCCTGTTGTGCGGTGTCCAGTACATTCACGACACGTCACCGTTCGCCTATTGTGGTTGTCATAACATGGTCTATGCTGCCGATGTGAGTATTATGGTGGCTAATAGGGCGATGGAGATGATGGGCTCCTACGGCTATACCAGGGATGCCGACGTGGAAAAACACTGGCGGGATAATAAGATGATGCAACAGTGGCTGGGAGGGGCACAGGTGGGTCGCCTGTAGCCTGGAGACGCTCTAACCCTCATCCGGACTGGGGTTGGTAAATAGAGAAGGGCTGCCCGGTAGTGATGACTGTTTTTTCACTATCTATAGCCTGGCGGAGGTGTTTGGGTAGGGAGAAGAGGCCCTGGTGGGAGAGGCTATCGTAGGAGCGAAGAGGTTTGTTGAGCCGGGATGAGATCAAACCGTCTATCTCTGCAGGATCCGGGAGGGATAACTTCTGTGAGGCTAGGGCGAAGCCCCAGGTGCCACCATAGCTGGCGATGAACGTATCATAGGGAAAAACGAGGGGAAACGCAGCCTTCAGGGTATTGATAACCGCGGTGAAACATCGGTGATTCCCCCAGGAACTGGAGCCCGCCTGGAGGGAGATGATGCCATCTGGGACCAACGTTTCTCGAACAAGTTCATAGAACTCCTTGGTGTGAAGTAGATAGGCTGGCCCCTCCTCTATGGGCTCGGGTAGATCCAGGATGACCACATCGAATTTCTCACCGCGGTCGACGCATTCTTGGAGATACTTTCCCGCATCGACGAAGCGTAGTTCCAGGCGGCTATCCTCAAAGGAGCTCTGGTGCCAGGAGGGGAGAAAGCGGCGACAGATATCGATGACCTCCTCGTCAATATCCACCATGACCACTGCCTTCACTGAGGAATGGGCCAACACCTCCCTGAGTGTCGCCCCCTCGCCACCGCCGGCGATGAATACCCTTTGGGGATGGGGGTGAGCGATCATCGGGGGGTGAACCAGGGCTTCATGGTAGATAAACTCGTCCCATTCGCTGGACTGAATCTTACCATCCAGTATTAAACACCGGCCAAGGCTGCCAGAATCGATGATCTGGGCAGATTGGAACTTTGTTCTCTCTGAATAGATAACCCTTTGGATGCGATATGATTGCACCATCTCGGGGGTAATATGGTCATGAAACCACTCATTATTATTCATGACTCACCCGGGGGTTCAAAATTCCCTCTGTTTAGTTCTAGAATAGAGTGGTCTCTTGCCTGAAGCTCTCTTACCAGAAGATCAACTGCCTTTTGTGGATGAATGGAGTTGCCGCAGGTGAAGATGTCTATTGCGGCATAGCCATACTCGGGCCAGGTATGAACCGAAAAGTGGGATTCAGCAATGATCACCACGCCGCTAACCCCACCATAGGGGGAGAATGAGTGAAAGGATTCGCTCAGTATGGTCGCACCGGATACCCTGCAGGCGGAGAGGAGGGTATCTTTCAGGAAGTCGCGATCGCTCAAGCGATCGCGGTCGCAATCATTGAGTTCAAGTATCAGGTGCTTCCCTATTGCTGCCAATCACTCGTCTCCTTTAACATCAACAAAAATATTTTAATCCAACATGGTACAATTTATCAATAGGTGGCTGATATGAAAGGGAGACAGGTTGAGTTAGAAAAGGCGCCCTTTTTACATTGGGCGATTTATTGGTAGCAGGCTGGCATGAACAGGGAAATTGCTAAACTGGAGAGGAAGCTCTTAGAGGGCGAAAAGAGCGAAAGGGGAGAGGAAATAGGCCTCGCTCAGGGGGCGCTTCTCGCCTCGGGGGTGGAGACGGTGAAGGAGTTGAGCTGCTATCTTGAAAAGATTGACCGGCTTTGCCAGAGAATCGCTGAGGCGCTCTTAGACCTTCCCCCAAAGGGCAGCGATAGTGAAAAGGCAAGAGTAATCTTCAACTGGCTGTGGCGAGAAAAGACCCATCGCTATGAGTATGGGGGCAATTTCAGGCTAACTCATGTGCTCGATGCCCAGCATGGTGGGGAAGAAAAAGTGGGCAATTGTCTGGGGCTCACCGTCCTTTACAACGTGCTGGCCCAGAGGTTCGGTCTCGGGGTGAAAGCGGCTTACCTGGAGGATGCCTTTGGACTGGGACCCCACCTTTTTACCGTGCTCTATGCCGGGGAGATCACCATTGATATCGAGAACATCTTTCCTGATGGCTTCGACTACCGGGGACATCCAGGTACAAAGCAGAGGGAGGAATGGGGAGACCGGGAGCTTATCGCCGATATTTATCATAGCGTGGGCAATGATTTATTCGCCTCGGGAAAGTTGGAACGCTCCATCGAGAGCTACGATAGGGCGCTCATGTTGCATCCCGGGTGTAGTAGTGCACACCTTAATAAAGGGATAGCTCTGGTCGAGCTGGGGAGGGTTGAGGAGGCTACGGAGTGGTTCGGGTAAAGGCGACTATTCGTCCTCCTGCTCATCCAGCTCAGCCGCTTTTCGGGAGAACCAGGAGCCCAGTGCCAGGAATTCCCCGCGGTGATAAAATATCTGTACCGCCAGCGCTAGAAGCACGACATCAAGAGCCAGGCTGTAGGCTGTAAGCAGCGGCACCGCCGGGCCAAAGCAAGGGCAGATATCAATGTCCAGCCCCCGGGCGAGAGCCGTGATCTTGGCAATGGCGAAGCTCAGTATCAGCAGCCCGCTGACCGCGGAGCTAACCCTGAGAAGTAGACCCACCACCAGAAAAATACCCAGGACGATCTCCAGAGGGGGCAGAACATAGCCATAGGCTGTGGCCAGTTGGTGAGGCAGCATATTGTACTGGTTGATTTCCCATATCAGGGTTTCGATATAGCCTAGCTTAACCGCGCCGGCGAAGATAAACACCCCCCCCAGGGCTATTCGCGAGGCCAGTGCCAGATAGCGGTGGAGCAGGAATGGCTCGGCGAGTCTCCAGTAGGGGCTCAGGGCTTGCCATGCCCTGTTGATAGTTACATTTTTCATACTCCATATTATATTGTGCTTCGCCTCTTGCTGTCCATCTTCACCATTATCCTTGACAGTACTACGGGGGCAAACTAAAATAGGACTGCGCCGAGGTAGCTCAGGTGGTAGAGCAGCGGACTGAAAATTCTGGGTTAGTTGTGCCGAAGCGTGGTGTCAGATATAAAATAGAACTATTGTGTTAATTGTCTAAACCCCGTTTTATAGCTAGAGTGCTTTTTAGTACCAACCAGTTCTTTTCAGTTTAACGCCAAATTAACGCCAACTTTTTAGCTTCGGTTCCAACGTTAGCCTATGGTATAAAAAAGAGGGGCCAACCATTTAAGGTAGTCCCTCGTTATATACTTGGATATAACTTGCAGTTTACATTTCTGTAATTTCCCGCCCTAAGCCCCTCAGTCGTAGCAGGTACACCATGATTCATACCCTAAGTGACACTATTCTTTCAATATACACCTTAACAAAATAGTATAAATCAAGTCTCATGGAGTATTTGTCCCGATAGTGAAGTTACTTATTACCCAGACGTTGTTATCCGGCCCACCTGTAGTGGACGGATCGAAAGCAATCAGACGCCATTCATAAGTTTCACCTTCACTCAGAGGGTTTCCTGTTCCATCAAAGTTATAAGCTACAGAGGTACTTTCCTTTGCCAGATACACAGACCACATGTCGTTACCTTCGCTATCGATAACCCAGATCCTATAATATCCTTGACAACCACACAATGGAGGTTGCCATGAAAAGGTTGGTGTCGGCGTATCTAAGATCTCCCCATTTGCAGGCGATATCGGCATAGGGAAATCTACAAGAGTATCCCGCACAGAAGCGGTAGTAGTCTGCGATGTACCATCACTGTAACTCAGACTGAAGGTGTAGACATCACCGGGGGTAGGTATTGTTTCACCAAGGAATGCTCCGCCATACCACGGATAATATTCTGTGGGTCCTTCACTATAGAGGTCAATAGTGCCAATATATGGGCCGGTCACACTCGCTGTGGTGATAGTTACTCCTTCAGGGATTAAATCCCATACATAGAAATCTAGCCCATAACCCTGGTCTTGTATATGAATCGTACGAATCAATGGCTTTTCTTGCTTACATTCACACCTTTTAGCTATCCATAAACCGCTATCATTAGTGTAACCCATGTAGCTATAGGTTCCTTTTATCTTATTTGGATATACGGTGGCTGACGCCGAAAAGTTAATAGCTTCTCCGTAGTACAATCCCTGCCCCAAAATGTTCAAATTATTGCCATAGAGACTACCATGTACCGATATGGAATATTCATAGTTCCAGAGCAGATAGTAAATGTATGACCCTATTTGGTGGATGTAGAAGCAGTATGGCTCACTTTCCTCTCCACCTTGAGAGGTCATATACAGATACCAAATGCCTGAGATATCCTGAAAGTGCTGTTTGCCTATTACCCTGATAATGTCTCTACCTTCAAAGGTAATGCTGTTGACTTCTCCAGCTATTGTTACCTCTACTTGTTCACCAGGGGTGAGTATGCTCTGAACTTCAGACCTATCAAACTTGACCATCAGGTCTGGGACTCCATCCTTGTCATAGTCGCCAATATCGGTGGGTTTTGATTCTGCGCACACTATTCCATTGAATCTCACAGTCGAGACGTCGATCTCTTCAACATCGTACCCCGTTAGCAGCTCGATATAGACAGTAACCCATTTGCCATTGCTTCCTAGATTGAGTGTGTCCGGATCAAAGTCTATTGTTGCTGGTATGATCTGATTTATCTCAGTTTCTGGTAGGCTGTCCGCCCGGGTTGACTGGGGTGCTATCACCACCATAATGGAGCCCAATACCAAAACAATGGCTAAAGAAATAAAAACTAGATTTCTCATGGCTTTACCTCCTAGTATGGTTCTAGCTAGTTTATATCCAATTCTATGTGAATCCTCAGTCTTGCCCGTATGTGATTGTGGCTATCTGCAGGAAGCGCGCCTGGCGAAAGGCTCATATCGATAATAACATAAGATGCGCCATTTGTCTGTCGGGAAAGTATGTATTTATTGTGGGGAAAGTCTGTATTTTTTGTTGTGGGGAAAACCCTTACAAAAATGGGAAATATTGTAGGGAGGCCTTGACACAGGTCAATACCGTAGTGCGGAATGGCGAGCTTAAGGATGCGGGATGGCAGGATACTCCAGGGGTGATAGCCTGTCAATATTGAGGAGAACTTAATGTTTTATAAGCCGCCGTTGGCCAATTGATAACCTATGGCGTCATTCACGTAAATAACGATGGTGTCCCTTCCTTCCCAGTCAGGATGTTTAGCCTTATAGTCAGCAATTGCCGCTTCCCGTTGTGCCTCGGTAGGCTCCGGCTGCCCCTCGTATAGCACCCATCGTATAGGCTGCTGCTTACCAGCTCCGGTGTGCTTTTCTAGCTTCTCGATTCTGCTGACGATGTTACTCACCGTGAACCTCCCAAAACTTTATTCTCCAGGTTGTTTAACCTTGCCTCCAGGTCGGCTACCTCTACAGCCTTTAGGCCAATAGATATTAGATAGCCGGCAGTCCTAGAGCGCATAAAAACGTCACCCTCTTTAGTCTCCAGGACTTCTTTTATCAGGCCCGCCAGGACAGTCAGCAAGGCGTTTGCCGTTCTAATTTCCTCTAGTGAACTCACCCGTATAACTTTGAACCCTACAGCCTCACCAGCTCGCCTCGAACGCTGCCATTGTCTCTGATATTCCTTTTGTCTCAGAGGGTCTTTATATGGCATTATTCGTGTAACCTCACAGCGCCTAAGTTAAGGCAATTATTCTTATGCCTGGAGAGGGTAGAACGTGAGACATTAAACTCAGTTTCTATATCTCTCAGGCTCCGGCTATTCTGTAGAGCCTTATTTATTTCCGCTACCTTCTCATGGTTACACACCCGGCAGTTTAGCTCTACTTCAGATGTCTCAGGCTCATTGTCGAGTAGTAAGCTATCATCCGTTGGCTGTGAATAGGCCGTCATGTATCCTTTACGGAAATTAGCCAGAATACCAATACACGCCTCAAAGTAACGGAGAGCTTCGCTAGCCTTGCCAAAGGAACGTTCACCGGGTGCCGTCATTTCCAGTGTAGGACACTTGAAGTCCTGGGGTAGTAGCTGTATAGGAATACCCCGCATGTCACCTTGAAACGGCCCTGAATCGTTATAGAGATAACATTCGCCAGGGTCCCGCTCCCAGGAAGCCATTCCCATTTTAGCCAGTTCCTTTACCGGCTCTATTAACGCCAGCAATTGCGGAAGTATGTTATCACGGGACGTTAGGAATCTGTCTATCGCTTCCCCCTGTTTTTTAGCCTTGACCTTGACCGCCTCGGCTCGGTCTCTTAGGGCTTGGCGCTGCTCTGCGATTTTCCTTAGCTCTTGAACCTCAACCTGAGCCGCTATCTCAGCCCGCACCCTGGCAAGCTGTCGGGTCAATTCGGAAACGTCCTCTCCGGCCTCAATCTTAGCTACGATTTGCTTTTGTATTGCCTTAATTGTGTCTGTTGTCATGTTATCACCTCTCTTTTAGTTTTGGTGGCCCCTAGTAGGGGAGAAATAACCCAGGAGGCCGGATACTGGAGTATGGAAACCTCCAGCACCCTATTTCTTGAGCTGCGACCCCCTACCAGTAGGCCATACCTCATTGAAGCCACTCCTGTTTATCCGGGGGAGCTTCGCCGGTCACAAATATCTCGACCTGCTCCGGAGTAAAGTCGGGCCTTGCCTTGCGAATTGACTCCCGTAATGCCTCCCTGTCAGCCGGGTTAGACATATTCAGGTTGCGCAACCCTGCCAGGAAGTACTCTTTTTCCTTACCTGAAAGCCCCTCTAGAATCTTGCTATTGATCTCGTCAATTTTCATGTTCTTTACCTCCTATTTATACCTATCATAGAACTATTAAACCGCTGCTTTCACTCGTAACTTTACCGTCCCTCAAAGCTAACTTGGCGTTACAGTTGGCGTTATTTCCTAAGAAACGGACACTTTGTCCGCCCTGTCCGCACACATTGTCCGTTAGCATAACTGTTATATAACACCCTGTTACGGTGTTACGTAACATAACAGGGGGGGATATATAATATCCCCTGTTACGGTACACTGTTATGCCTCTTGTTTTAAGCCCCATGATTCCCCTACCTTAATGAGATAACCCTTTTTGCTTAGGCGATTGGTTATAGTTCTAACGCTCGCTTCGTTCGCCTCTAAGGCTTCGGCGATTTCCTTCACTGTTAGCGCACCGCCTCGTAGCAAGTCCTTAATTCTCAGCGATAGCGGTAATTCACCGGATAGCCCGGTATCTCTCAAGTCAGCTTTCACCACTGTTATGCTGTTATCGGTAAACGTGAATCTATAACCTAGTGGCGGGTGTAGCCTCGATAGATTAGCCTTAGTGTGTTTTAGGCTGATAATGGCTTCGTCCTCTCCGGTCTCCTGCTCTGCCCTACACTCCCAAACCGACCTTGCCAGATTCGTAAAGAATACCGAGCCGAATATCGTTCGTCTTTTGGTGAGCTGGTCTTTTGAAGTGTGAGCTAAAGTCAAGCTAGTTACCCCTAGCTGACGTAGAGCTGCATGGTATTTTATAGCAGGCTCCGGGTCGTTAAGATTACCCCTGGCTGCCGGACCCAAACTATCAACTATAATCAGGCTGATATTCTTATCGTGTATGATTCGTTGAAGCTGCTCTATTGAATCGCTGAGAGTGCCAGTCATGCGTCTATAGAGTATTGGCATAGCACCCTTGCCAAAACCCTTCTCAAGAGCACTCCAGCGCCTTCTAAAACTGCCAGCATCGTCTTCATAGTCCAGATATAGGCACAAAGTAGACTCAGTTCGTGTAATAAGCCCCAGGTCATTATCGTGGTAGGGAAGTTGGACTATATAGCCAATTACCAGGGCGGCTAGACTTTTTAGTGAGCCATAATCCCCAAAGATAACAGCTGGGTGATTCATGTATAGAATAGGCTCTAGTAGGTAGTCTGGCGTCAGATTATCATTTTCACTCGGCCAGATTTCAATTGCCGGCTCACCTCTGCGGGCAATCTCTAAAGTCTTACCAGTAATGAAGGTCAGAATGTCAGTCCAGGGTATGTCTGCGGAGTTCTTTTCTAACCTCTTGACCAGGCTAGTCATTGTGGGTGTAGCCATGAGGTTGACCCGTGTGGTGTGTAGCAATGATTCACTTGACCCATTTCCTGAATAGAATGACAATTCGGCATAACCATCGTCTGTATAGCGCTCTGCTAATACCCGCAGACCTAGCTCTGACCAGGCATAGTTGATAAAGCCAATACCTTCGGTTACAGATGGGTTAGGCTTCATAGTTTCACACCCTCAGCCAGCTTAGGCTTTTGCCGTACTCTAAACTCGTTGCCAGTATTGCCCCAGCGCTTGATTACCTCAGCTCCGAGCTTGGCTACCCTTTCCCGTAACCAATGGTCACCCTGCAGCCCCCACAAGAGCGGACGCAAGGCATATAGTTCGTCCGTTAGCTCGCCATCCTCTAGACTGGGAATATCTAAATGGTAAAACCTTGCATATTGCTGGTCACTAGAGAGGGGATCAGGGATCAAAACGTCTCTAGTCACTCTCATTCCTCTTTTGAGATTTACCCGATAGCAATGCCTCGACAGATCGGCGGCTAACGCACATTCTCTTTTCACCGATAAAAATTACTTCTACGGGTAGCTTATTCTGCCGGGCCAAACGAAACGCCAAATTCCTAGAGCATCCGGTAGCCTCGGCAAATTCCGGGATTGTCATAGTCAAACACTCAGTCTCCATCTTCCCCCTCCGTAGTCTCCAAGCTTGCCTTGAGTTGGGGCCATAATGTAGTCTCACTCACGCCCAGGGCAGTTGCTAGTCGGCTGCG
Source organism: Dehalococcoidia bacterium (assembly GCA_035528575.1). Lineage (NCBI taxonomy): Bacteria > Bacillati > Chloroflexota > Dehalococcoidia > Dehalococcoidia bacterium. The sequence continues at coordinate 31,117 of DATKYK010000021.1, forward strand.
CACTCCCGCCGTTGGGTAGTGATTTAGCCGCTCAACTATAATAATAGTGGCCCGTGAGCAATGCGCCGCTTCTGCTAACCCCACTTGGCTGAATCCGAGTCGCCTTCGTAACATTCGCAAGTTATTTTTTCTCATTTGTCCCTCTATGTATTGACATTATAAGACAAGCATGATATTATAAATTTATACGGATTATGAATAGAAAAATATTAGCGGAAATAAACAAGGAAAAAGAAGCCGTCTTAGCCAAACTTGGCAAAGAGTATGAAATGAACATCCCCAGCAGGGGCCGGGAGGTCATAGATAGCAGTGTAGGCCCTCCAAGCGAAGATGTTGACGGTGATCCTGATTACAGGGACGAGTACCTAGAACGGTACGAAGAAGTCGCCGGGTTTTACTGCAGGGCATTTAGAGAGGGGCAGGCTAGGGACAATGGCAGGCATCATACGGCGACTGGTGAAAAAAGGGGGCAATATCAGAAGCCCTTTGAGCGCCGATTGCGCTTGGTGGAGTTTGTAACTGCTAGGTGGGCACGAACTAAGAATAACCACTTTAATTGGATACAGATAGCATCTGAATGGAATAAGTTCTTTCCAATAGAGCAAATAAATCCTGAAGTCTTAAGGGTCGAATATAGCCGAGCTATTCGCGAGAATGACCTGATGAGTCATCTATTGGCTATGCTCTGTCTGAAGGATAGGCAGACAGGTGAAAAACCCTGGGGTAAAGATGAGTTCAAACAATTCTTTCTAGAAACGGCTCTCGACTCCACTAGGAAAGGTGAGCCTTTATTAAGCCTGATGTATAAACACCGCGTTTTAGGCGGAATGAGTAAGCAAGTCCCAATGAACAAAAAGCGTGTGGATATCGCGCTCTTATTGGCTAAGAAGTTCCGTGAAATGGACAAAACCGTAAAAGGAGGCACAAAATGAGAGGATCAATTCGTTCTAAGAGCAAAAACAGCTGGCAGATCCAAATCTATACAGGCCAGGGGTCAGATGGTAAGCCCCTGCGCCACTTCGAGACGGTACGAGGTCGAAAGAGTGATGCGCAGCGCCGCTTAACCGAGCTGCTTTCAAGCCTCGACAAAGGGGCATATGTCCCCACGGGACGCCTTACAGTGGCAGAGCACCTTAACCAATGGCTTGACGGCTACGTTAAGTCTAACTGTCATGTGCGCACGCTTGACGGCTACCAGTCAATTATAGAGACTCACTTAATACCGGCTTTAGGCCATATTCAATTAAAGCAACTTCACCCTCAGACAATACAGGCATACTACGGCAAGGCTATCGAAAAGCTATCGCCCAGGACTGTAGCGAAGCATCACCGGCTATTAAGCCAGGTCCTGAAGTATGCCGTCAGACAGGGTTATCTGGGCCGTAACCCTTGCGAACTTGTGGACTCACCATCTTGGAAAGGTAAGGCCATGCGCACGCTAACACCCGGTGAAGTCGAAGTCCTTTTCGAGACGGCAGAGGGTAATTACTATTATCCGGTGATCTATACCGCCGTGAGCACGGGGCTCCGCCAGGCTGAACTGTTGGGCTTGAGATGGAGAGACATTGATCTCGACATGTGTTCAATATCGGTTAGCCAGGTGCTATATAAGAGGCGGGGCGTATGTGAGTTAAAAGAGCCTAAGACAGCTCACAGCCGGCGACGTGTAGCCATGACACCCAAACTAGCCCTATTCCTAAGAGAATATCGAAACGAGAGGGAAGCGATCTACCGTGAACTAGGAAAAGAACTTACTCTAGATGACCTTGTTTTCACCAGTATTGAGGGGAAGCCGTTAGATCCGTGTGTGCTAACACACAACTTTACCAGAATGGCCAGACGAGCAGGCCTGGAAGGGGTAAGATTCCATGATCTCCGGCATACTTTCGCCAGCCTCATGCTACTGCGTGGGGCCAAGCCCAAAGTTATCAGTGAAGCCCTGGGACATGCCAGTGTAGCCTTTACAATGGATACCTATAGCCATATAATTGAGGGTATGCAAGAGGAGGCGATGGGCCTACTGAACGAGGTGTTGCCCGTTGGGGTGTCTCAAAAAAATAACGCCAATTTAACGCCAACTTTTGATAGTCTAGCTATAACGCCGAGGTAGCTCAGGTGGTAGAGCAGCGGACTGAAAATCCGCGTGTCGGCGGTTCAACTCCGCCCCTCGGCACTTTTGTTTGCTTAACAATTTGCTTAACTTTTCGCATTGGTTTCCCCTTTCTTAAACTTCGGTTTCCTCTTCCTCTTATAGTCCAAGCTTAGTACTACCCAATCATGACCTAGTTTCTTGCCCTTTATTTCACCTCTTTCTAGCAGCCGTCGACAATGGCTGTCTGAAATTCCCATCTTGTTGGAAGCTTCTTTAACGCTATACACTCTTGACCTCATTAGGCGTTATACACGATAACGCTTACAATGTTAATATTCTGACTGCAAAACCCCCCATCATATGTAAAAGAATTTCAAATAAAGCAGTTAATGTATTCCGCAAGCGTATCGGTTGATAATGCGACTACGGCTCTGTTGATCATAAAAGGAAGCCAAAAGCATTGACAATCACTATATATTGTGGTACTATTACCGAGTACACACAATATAGTGTGACTTCTTGCTCTAAAGAGGATGAGGTACTGGAAGAAGTGCTTTTGGAGATCGCTACGAGGAGGTCGAAGGAGTAAACTATGCGGGTTTTAGGTCGCACTCTACTTGTCATCCTGATGGTCATCGGTGTTCTTCTGGTTGCGGCAGGTACAGCAAGCATTGTAGGAGCTGATAGTTGGACTGGCCAGATAGATTGGACTGGCCCAATAGATGATATTAACATTGTCCCTGGAGTTTTCAAGGAAGCTGGGGATGGGGGAGTGGCTCTGGGAGTAGTACTATTGGCAGCCAGTATTATAACAAACCTAAGACCCACTGACTTTTTAGGTGTGGAGATAGGGTTTAGTGACTGACAGGAAACTCACTATTAAGTCACCAAAGAACCGAGGATCAGTAAAGAGCACTGATGGTAGGAAGGCTGCAGGACTTGCCCGTAGGTTCTTTGCCTGTGGGGACTAGCTCGACATCCGGCCAACCTGCATTCTTATATTAGTAGCACAACCACACATTCCAATGCTGTAACTACTTCATGAACGCACAACACTTCCGTATGTAATCTACCGCATTATTGCCACGCAAAATCCCTTCATCCCTTCTACGTGAATTAAGGGTACTTTGTTCAGTCTAGTTCTGTTAGCTGTTAACGCAGTAACAAACTGACGAACTGTTAAACACCTAGCGAACCGTTGACTATCCTGCTGCCAACCGATAAGCGGGTTAGCTGGCATTATTATTCTTTCTTTATACACAGACAACTTTGGAAAAGCCCCACATACATCTTTCTTTTGTCAACCACACGAAATCCAGATTCTTCTAAACCCTCAATAAATTCTGGTGGCTCAAATCTAGACTCCTTGGAATGATGAATCTTGAAATAGCGCTCTATACCATCCAAGCCCTTCTTATTTGGTTCCTGAACTAAGAGAACACCGCCAGATTTAAGTACTCTGTTTATCTCTTTAAGAGCAGTACGCCATTCTGGTACATGATGAAGAACATCAAATATAAACACAGCATCAAATTTCCCAGAAGGAAGTTTAATATCCGTCACGTCTCCAACAAATATATTTGCCGATAGGCCTCTTTGCTTAGCAAGTTCAACCTCTTCTGGCATAATATCGAATGCGAAAAGCTCTTTGGGTTGAAGCTCCTGCATTATTAGCTCTGAGCTATAACCAGAACCACAACCAACATCTAATATCACTTTATTGGTTAAATCAATATGATTCTTTCTGAGGTATTCCTTAAAAGCCCTAAACTCATAATGTCTTTGGAAGAATCCCCTCAATGAAGTATTCACAAGCCTTAATTCTTTTTTGTCTATCGCTTCGTCCAAAGTAATCTCCTAATTCTAATAACGTTTAGCGGCGAAATTCCCCAACTTAAACTTTGTATTATCTACCGTAGTTATGACGGGTCCTCGATTATACATCTAGCCAGAGTGAAATGGAATAGCACTGTCTCTTTACAAGAAACCTTAAATTCGTATTAGCCGGAGTTAAGCCCAGCCAGGCGGATTGGGAGACCGCTTGTCATAAGAGGTATAAGAGTATTATTGTTCACACAGAGTATTTGAAGGAAATAACTGAGAGGACACGATAGCTTGTTCTGAGATGCCCCTAGCGATACCGGGATAGGTATGGTTCGCCGCTGGGAGTGGAGAACCCTGGCGGCGGAAGGATTTTTACATGTTCGGGAAAGCCCCGACGAGCGTAGCAGGCTTGACAAAAAGCCTTTCTTGTGGTAGAGTTTCCACAGGCTGTCGTGCTGGCACCGGTCGACGGCGGGAAATAGCAACAGTAACATACGGGTGGGGACGACGAGGATTCACACCGGCAACAGAATATAGGCATAGTAGGTGTGGCTTTATCGTTTGCCCCAAGAGAAGGACCTTCGCTCGGGGTGGAGAACCTTGGCTGCGAAGGTTTTTTAATTAGATAAGGCTCCACAAAGACTCAGTTTGTCATTTTCTATACATCGTATCGAGAAGCAGTTAAATGAGAGAAAATCGGGGGAATAAGGATATAAGTAGTTCACTGGGAGAGCTGAATGGCTTAATCGCAGGGCGGGGGATTGTGATGATCTTAGACCAAAGAGCGTGAGATAAAAAATGACAAGTTTTATTCAAGCTATTGTAGATACGCTCTTAATCCTCGGCCAGATATCATTGGACCTAATTGGTATGCTGGAAGGCAACCTGACGGCTCTGATCAATGGATTAATAGCTTGGATATGGATACTAGCCGGAATGATTTATGATGCCGAAGCCTTGCTGGAGAAGGGTATAACGCTGATAATTAGCTAAGTGCACAATTGCGGATAGATTTCAAAGCGCCTGGTCCTAAGCTGGGGATTGACAGGGGTTGATAGTCGTGCACAGATGTCGTACAGATACCAGAGGGGGTGAGCCCGGGTGAATTCTCTGTTTAACGAAACGGTGGCAAGTTACTACCTTCGCAAGCAGATGTTATTGGACCTGATTAGTCTGCTGGAAGGCAACCTGACGGCTCTGCTCAATGAAACGATAGATTGGGTATCGATACTAGCTGGGGTGCTTTACGATGTCGAAGCCTTGCTGGAGAAGGTCATAACGATGCTGATTAGCTAAGGGCACAATTGCGGATAGATTTCAAGGATTCACACCGACAACAGAATACAGGCATAGTAGATGAATGGCTCTATCGCAGGGCTGGGGATTGTGACTATCGTGCACAAATGTAGTACAGATATAAAAATGAATCCTGAGTTCGTAGACGAGGGGGGTGAGTCCAGGTGAGTTCTTATTTGTCAGCAACGGTGGACATTTACTTAATTTGCAAGCAGCTGTTCTTGGACATAGCTGGTATGCTGCAAGGCAACCTGACGGCTCTGCTCTATGCAACGATAGATTATGTAGCGTTAGAAGCCGGAGTAATTTACGATGGTGAAGCCTTGCTGGAGAAGCTCATAACGCTGCTGATTAGCTAAGGGCACAATTGCAGATAGATTTCGAGGATTCACACCGACAATAGAATATAGGCATAGTAGGTGGGGCTTTATCGTCTGCCCCAAGAGAAGGACCTTCGCTCGGGGTGGAGAACCTTGGCTGCGAAGGTTTTTTAGTTAGATAAGGCTCCACAAAGGCCCATTTTGTAATTTTCTCTACATTGTATCGAGAAGCCGTAAAATGAGAGAAAATCGGAGGGATAAGGATATAAGTGATTCCCTGGGAGAGCTAAATGGCTCAATCGTAGGGCTGGGGATTGTGATAATCTTAGACGAAAGATGATGAGATAATAAATGGTTTCTTTATATATGGGTTTTTTAACTTTTATGGGTTTTATTGCTGCTGGCGCTGCTCATGAAATAGTCGGCGTGCTCTACATCGTCAAGCAGATATTATTGGACCTAGCTGGTCTATTGGAAGGCAACGTGACGGCTGTGCTCAATACCACGATAGATTGGGTATCGGCACTAGCCGATGTTCTTTATGATGTCGAAGCCTTGCTAGAGAAGGTCATAACGATGCTGATTAGCTAAGGGCACAATTGCGGATAGATTTCAAAGCGTCTGGTCCTAATCAAATATGAATGCAAATTAAGGGTAACCCACAACCGACCTATGTGTACACGAGGAAATTGGCAGCTATCTCGGATGCTTAGACAGCCCCCCTTTTACACAACCCCCTATTTTCACTACTGACTTTCACCCCAATCGTGGCTTATAAAACTTCAGGCTATCCTCAAATGTAACCGACCTGGTATATCTTTGTACCATCTCCAATGATTCCCATCTGCCCGGGTCTTTGATGGTCATAGTATCTACCCCTGCCTTGCGCAATAGGCAAGCAAATGTCCTGCGGAAGGTGTGAGGGTTGCAGGGCCAGCCTGTTTCCTTTTCTAACCTACGCAGCATAGAGGTAATACCCCACTTATTCATGCCCCAGATATTGCCATCGGGTTGATACTGGGCAAGCCATTCCCTAAGATACTCTTCTGATAGCTCACCAAAAGGAGCATAGGCTTCCTTCCCCCCTTTGCCCAGCACCTTGATAACCCTGGATTGCCAGTCAATATCGCCTTTATTGATGTTGGTAAGCTCAGATAATCTCAGGCCCGACTCGGTGAAGAGGGTAATTATTGCCTTGTCCCTAATGTGGTTAGCTTTGTCGATTAGCGGCTCAATTTCTTTTCTGGTTAGACTGGGCGATATCAGCTTGGGAACCATAGGGGCTTCCACCCAGATTACGGGGTTATCCTTGCTCTTAAGGTCATAACCTGACTTTGGTCTATAGAGCCAGTTATAGAATACCCTTATCGCTCGGAAGTAAGCGTGTTTTCTGCCTGGAGAACAATCCAATGAGTTGAGAAAAGTGTTTATTCTACTGGGAGTCGGGGTTAGTCCCAAAACAGGAATCGCTCTGGTTAAGTATGGCTTGTAAAAGTCATCTGTTGTCCTCGGCGATATTCCATTTCTTCTAGATTCTAAAAAGAGGTCAATTGCCTTTTGAGCGTTGGCAACACCTCTCCCTTTGTTGGTGGTATAATAGTAATCCGTGAGTGCTTGGAGTAGTCTACTGGAAGGTGGTCGCTTGCCATTCTTAACCTGGGAGATATAGGATTTGCTTAAATTGCTTAACTCTGCTATCTGTGAAACAGACAATTTGTTAAGCAGTTTAGCTGTGTCTAAGCGGACTGAAAATCCGCGTGTCGGCGGTTCAACTCCGCCCCTCGGCACTTTTAACTGAAACCTTCCGTGAACATTTCCTATCTGAGCTAGCTTGAGATAGAGGAACGCCCTTCCATATGCCGCACCTCGGCCTCCTGAACTCTCAGTAATTTAAAGAGTGACTGCAATGCTAGTATAAAAAGCAGAAAATGACACTCAGGAACAAAGCGCTTATACACTATTGATAAAAGTCGGGCGTCGTGTTAGCAATTATCTGAGGGGGAGATATGACCATAGAAACTAAACGGATAGTATGCGGCTTTTGTGCCAGTCACTGCCGCTATAAAGTCAGGGTCGAGGACGGCCGATTTCTGGGCGCTGACCTGCAGAAGAGGACAGATTCGCCTACCGCCGAGCGGTGGAGGAAGATAGTTGCAGCCTGCCCCCGCGCGCTCGCTGCTCCCGAATTTCTTTATCACCCCGACAGGCTCAACTACCCGCTGAAGCGGGCTGGCAAGCGTGGAGAAGGCAAGTGGCAACAGATTGGCTGGGAGCAGGCACTGGATGAAATAGCAGAAAAATTGGCAGAGATAAAAGATAATTGCGGCCCTGAGGCGCTTGCTATTGCTACCAGCGGCGAGCAGAACTCCGCAGATGAATACCGGGTGCGTTTCCAGTCCCTTTTTGGCACACCGAACCTGCTCGGCCCGCCCAGTTGTGGTGCCGGCATGACGCTGAGCCACCTCCTCACCGGGTGGATGGTCTACCTGCCCTATATCCACCCGGAAACCCGCTGCGTTATGCTGCTGGGGGCAAATCCCCAAGCGGCAGCCCCGCAATTGTGGAACGGCATCCGTGCGTTACAGAAACTCGGGCTCAAGCTAATCGTGGTGGACCCCAGGGGTACGGAGCCCGCGGTAGAAGCTGCTCTGTGGCTGCAGCCCCGGCCGGGCACCGATGCTGCCCTGCTGCTGGGCATGATAAACACGATTATAAGCGAGGGGCTTCACGATAAGGATTTTGTGGACAGGTGGTGCTATGGATTCGAAAAGCTTGTGGAACGGGTGAGGGATTACCCGCTCCAGAGGGTTGCAGGTATCACCGGGGTGCCATTAGAGAAGATCGGGGAAGCTGCCCGGATGTATGCCACCAACAAACCAGGCTTAATCTTCCACGTTAATGGGTTGGAGGAGCAAGCTAATGCGACTCAAGCCCTACACAGCAGGTACATCCTGGCGGCGATAACCGGAAACATAGACATACCGGGTAGCGATGCGTTGCTGGAGCCCCATCCCCGCGTCAGGCTGGTGGCCGATGTGGAAATGCTGGATAAGATGAGCGGTGAGCAGAAGAGCAAGATGATCGGTGGGGAAAGGTTTAAACTCTACTCCTGGCCTGTCTTCGAGAGGCTCAGGGAGATTGTGGAGAAAACCAGAGAGCGATCGCTATCAAGCTTCTGGATCTCAGGCTACGCTCATGCCCCTTCGGTGTTTCGCGCCATGATCGACGGGAAACCCTATCCGGTCAAGGCGATGGTAACGATAGCCAAGAACCCGCTCCTCACCTTTCCCAACGCAAAGCTGATCTATCAAGCGCTAATGAAGCTAGAGCTTCATGTGGCTATGGATGTGTTCATGACGTCCACCTGTCGCATTGCCGACTATGTGCTCCCTGCGGCCTGCGGTTTGGAGAAACCCATAATCCATGGGGGCGATTACTTCCTCCACCTGCAGGCGGGTGAAGCCGCTGTCGCACCGCTTTATGAGCGAAAGCCGGAGTACTATCTATGGCGTGAGCTGGGGATAAGGTTGGGGCAGGAGGAATACTGGCCGTGGATGACCCTGGAAGAGGCCTATGACTATCGCCTTGAACCAATGGGTGTTACCTTCAGGGAGTTCATGGATAGCAAGGGCTACGATAACCCCACGCTTCGATACAGGAAATACGAAGAGAGGGGTTTCGGCACGCCTACAGGCAAGCTCGAGCTATACTCCACCATCCTTGAGGAGATGGGGTATGACCCACTGCCCAGCTACACCGAGCCGCCGCGGAGCCCGGTAAGCGACCGGAAGCTGGCAAGGGAGTTCCCCCTAACTCTACTCTCAGGTGGCCGGAACCGCCGCTATTACCATTCACAGGGTCGCCAGCTTGAGTCCATTCGAAAACGGTCTCCAGAGCCGATAGCCCAGATTAACCCGGAAGCAGGTATCCAGTGGGATATTAAAGATGGCGACTGGATGTGGATCGAGACGCCGGTGGGAAGGGCCAAATTCAGATGTAAGTATTTCAGGGGGCTCGAACCTGGTGTAGTACAGGCAGAGCATGGCTGGTGGCTCCCTGAAGACCCTTCCCCCGATAGCCTGTGGCGATCGAACATAAACGCGGTGCTGGACGATGATCCCGACCTCTGTGACCCGGTAAGCGGAAACTTTGTGCTCAGGGGACAGCTGTGCAGGGTGTACAAGGCTGAGGGTTAGAGGGGAGCGTGATGGCCGTAGATGAGTGTTGCACACTCATCCAGGAAGCTCGAATATCGATCGGAGGCAATTTAACCATAAGCCGGAAGGAGCTGAAACCATTTGTCCACAAACAAGGAGGAGCTTAAACAAATGATAATTGAATTTCTGAAAAAGCATTATGGGGGCACCATGGCCGCTATCGCGGTGTATTTCGAAAATCTCGTGAAAGGAGTTCTCGGTGACCAGCCCAGAACGGAAAAATCCTGAGAAACTCGCCCCGCCCTGCGGTCTCTACTGCGGTGCCTGCTCGATCCTTGCTGCTATTAGGAAGAACGATCCTCAACTCCTGGAACTGATCGCCGGGGGGGTCGCCAAATATCTAGGGCATCCGGTAGAGGTAAAGGATCTTACCTGTGATGGTTGTCTCTCAGACGTAAGAGCTATCATGTGCCGCGAATGTAACCTGCGGGCATGCGCCTTCGAGAAAGGGTTGACCCACTGCGCGCAGTGCGATGATTTTCCCTGTCAGCAGATCATCGATTTTAATAACGATGGCTTCCGGCACCACAGTGAGGTTCTGGACAACATCGGGCGCCAGCGGGAGATCGGTCTTGATGCCTGGGTTAAGGAGCAGGAGGAGAGGTGGCGCTGCCCCGGATGTGGCTGCGTTGTCGACTGGTATGCTGGTAAGTGCCCCAACTGCGATGCTACCCTGAAGGGGCACTTCTAGTTGACATAGGCCTTTTCACCCTCGTATTAGCGCCAACTGGTGTCCGGTCGGCCTGGCTCTCGACTAGCTGGTTTGGCAACACCAAATACAACGTCCTTGACCGAGAAGCTGACAATATGCTATTCTACACGAGTGCAGGGGATGGGATGCGCTAACTGAAAATCCGCATGTCAGCAGTTCGACTTCTCGGCAAGAGAAGCAGCGAGCTGATGATTAGGAAGTTAGAGGACGAAAAGCCGGAGTGGCGGAACAGGTAGACGCGACGGTCTCAAAAACCGTTGGGGGGCGACTCCCGTGTCGGTTCGATCCCGACCTTCGGCACTTTTCTGCGCGTTGAGGCGATAGATCCGGGACCTGGCAGGTCGAAAAATGCCGAGTTGTGTAGCGGTAGCACGGGGGACTTTGGATCCCTAAGCCCAGGTTCGAATCCTGGCTCGGCAGCTTTTTCGAGCTTCAGTGAGGGCATCGCGGCAGGTCAGAGGAGTATCCAGTAGGCTTAGGGCTTTTCGCCCCTTTTGGGAGTTAAAAGGCAGCGGAACGAAGATTCCCCGATAGCTCAATGGTAGAGCGAGCGGCTGTTAACCGCTAGGTTCGAGGTTCGAGTCCTCGTCGGGGAGCCAAGTTGTCTAATAGATAGAACTCCTCGTTCAATAGTTCCGTCTTTTTAACGGGCGTAGGAATTAGTTAATAGTCACCTGCTCTGGCTCGAGCTCTTATCCTCACAGTAAAACATTTTTAAAATGCCTTTCGCTCTATAAAATTGCCTCAAAATGGAAGAGTCTTGAGTTACTTGTATATAGCATGAAAAATAGGGCGTATTTTTCCTGTACACGAGATCATACTAAAAGGCGCGGTTAATCTTCGGGACGCCAGGCGATCTTATCCAAGGTGAAAGAAATGGAAGAGAAGATTAGTTACCATAAAAAATCCAGAGAGGTCAACGCCTCTCAAGTCGAGGAGAAGGTAAAAGAACCTTATGTTATGCGGGTTTACCTAGCTGGGCCGGATGTATTCCTCCCCGACGCCTTAGAAATCGGTGAGGCAAAGAAACGCATCTGCGCTCAGTATGGATTCGAGGGAATATACCCGCTGGATGCTCATTTTGATGTATTGTTTAATCTGAACTCTTCCGTTGACATGGGTCACGCGACCTTCGACCTAATGGTGGAACTGATGGATAGTTGCGACCTTGTGATCGCGAATCTGACTCCATTCCGAGGACCGAGCACGGATATCGGCACCGCGGTTGAAATTGGTTACATGTATGGGTGTGGCAAGCCTGTGTTCGGATACACCAATGTGGTCAAGGACTACGCTGAGCGCGTTGAGCCCGATGGCTTCTTCGTAGAGTCTTTCGGGTTGTTCGACAATTTGATGGTCGAGGGTCCTGTTTGCCGAAGCGGCACGGTCGTAGTTCGGGTGAATGTTCCACCTGATAGGATATACACATCTCTAGAAGGTTTCACTGGGTGTGTGCGACAGGCGGCTGAGGTGCTGCTAAGTAATCAGACCTGATTAGACGGTGGGGATAAGAATGCGGAGCTAACATGGAAGGAGCCTACCGACCCATTGGCTGTTGTATAGAGGGCGTGCACTGGCAGTGACTTTAGTAGGTATATAAATAACAGAATTGGCTTGGGCGCAGTTAAAAAGTGGAAATCCAGATTTGAATTTTAAAAGCGGTGTTTGCAGTCTTCCCGTGTTATCACGGTTCTAACTAAAGGAGAATGGAGTATATTTATGATAGAAACTAACGCAAATAACTCGCTACGCTTTCGACTTTGGAATTGGAAAGGAGCATGACTAATGGACATAAATATACGACCAGCCCGCCCTGAAGATGCGAAGTTGATCGCGTGGTGCATGCTCATGGCAGGCAGGTCACACATGGAGATAGGCATTTGGGATCTTATCATATCTCAGCCGGAGGACAGGTGTCTGCACTTCCTCGAGATGTTGACCTTACAGGAGCCACGGCATATGTGCTATTATACGGAATTTCTTGTGGCAGAAGTTGATGGCCACCCGGCAGCTGCACTTGAAGGCTTCGATCCTGTTAAAAACGGGGAAGCGACTGTCGCTATGCCCATGGCAGCGGTCATCGAGAAGATGGGATTGACAGAGCAAGATATGGCCCCCGGCCAGCGGAACCTCGCGGCGTTTATGACCTGCCATCCCGACTTCGCAGATGGTGCTTGGATTATCGAACACGTGGCGACCCTCCCGGAGTACCGCCGCATGGAGGCTGTCAGCAAGCTACTCGAGGCGATCCTAGACAAGGGGCGCGATCAGGGCTTTCGCCTGGCACAGGTAGGCTTCTATATCGGCAACACGCCGGCGGAGCGCGCTTACAAGAAAGCGGGCTTCAAGTATGCTGATGAAAAACGGCACCCTGATTTTGAGGCTTTGATAGGGTGCCCGGGCATGGTCCGCTTGCTGCGCGATCTTTGAGTGTAAATAGTAGTTCGCTGCTCAGAGTAGGATCGAAGCGGTGTTCGTTGGCTTGATCTGTATCACGAATCTATCAGCAACCGATGTTACTCAAGATACGGGCATTATGTTCGATAAGAATTCGTGATATTTTTATTCTATAAGAAGCGTAAACGGGTTGCTTTTTACCCATTGTCCTTGAGAGGGAGAAATCCAGGGTCATAAAAGCTCTGATTCCCCCCTGCTAAGGGAAGCAATTTCTCGGATAGAAGGAACTTCCTTAATCTAATTAGCGCAGGTTATCGGACACTAGTGCTTCAGAAGCGTATTGCCTGGATAGATTCAAGGTCGCTCATATTGAGAACCTGCGCTTTCTTGGCGATCCTTTTAATCAGCTTGGTGAGGACTATCCCGGGGCCAACCTCTATGAAAGTGGAGACACCGACTTCTGCCATGTATTCCACTGAGGCCTGCCACTTAACACAGTGGCATAGCTGCTGAAGTAGCTCCTCTTTAACTTCGTCGATGGTGGTTACCGGCTTAGCCGTGCTGTTAGCCACGATGGGAACCTGGGGTGGGGAAAAGTTAATTCGTGAGATGGCCTGTGCCATACCTTCAACGGCAGGCTGCATAAGGGGGGTGTGAAAAGCGCCGCTCACTTCAAGAGGCACCACACCGATGGCCCCTCTCGATTGGGCCAGGTCCATGGAGCATGCTATTGCCTCGCTATTACCACTGACCACGATCTGCCCGGGGCAGTTGATATTGGCAATCTGGGCACCGCTCTCCAGGCATATCTCCTCCACCGATACCTCATCCATACCGATAATAGCCGCCATGCATCCGGGTTTGCTCTTGCCTGCTTCCTGCATCAGGCGACCTCGTTCCCTGACCAGGCAAACGGCATCGACAAATGAAAGGACGTTTGCTGCTACCAGTGCGGTGTACTCACCGATGCTGTGTCCGGCGACAAAGTCAGGCTTTATACTACCGTTGATCTCCGATGTGGCTTTTAAATAGGCGACGCTGACTGTCAGTATTGCTGGCTGGGCATGGATGGTTTCACGCAGCTCCTGCTCGGGACCCTCAAAACAAAGCCGGGACAGGGGAAACTGGAGAGCTTGATCCGCCTCCTCGAAGACCTGCCGCGCCTCATGTGAACTGTGGAGAAGCTCCAAGCCCATGCCGACTGCCTGTGAGCCCTGTCCGGGAAAGACATAGGCGATCTTGGGTGTCGGTTTCGTATCCAGTTCAGCCACGACCTAACTCAATTATTCAGCAGTAGCTGAAATCCTCCTCAATTGCCCACTCAACTTCGCTGTTGTCTTTGAGGACGGAAACAATATGGTTCTTATGATACAGTTGTTCGACTCGATACAAGTGCCCTCCATAGTCCAATACAATATGATTCTCATCGGGAACCGAGACCACCCGACAGGCCTTTAGCCCACCGATACCGATTCCGATAGCTTTTAAAGTCGCCTCTTTCGCAGTCCAGTAGCGAAAGAAGGTATACCAGGACTCTTCTTTGCCCAGGTCCCATTCTTGGTCGCTCGCCACCAGGCTGAATATTGACTCTTGCCGGGGTTTTATTTCCTCTATGTCGATCCCCACCCTTTCTTTACTCATAACCGCTGCCACGTACTTTGGTTTATGGGCGAGTGACCAGTAGTTGCCATCAAAAGGGCACGGAACGTCATTTTGGTCTTTACGTAGCTCTCCAAGGGTAACTCCGCCCTTTTCCGCGCTCAGCCTTAATGCCTCCCTGGCGATTCTGCTTAGCCTGGATACCCTTTCTCTTCCTGATAGCTTGTGTCCGGCTTGGGCAACTGGCAAGATTACTGGAAACAAAGTCATCGGTCTGCTCAATCCCTAATCGCCTTATCAATAAGATCTTTGTCGAAGTAGTTGGTCGACATTCCGCAGTCCACGATTATGCTCTGGGCATTTATGCCGCTGGATCGATCGCTCAGTAGGAATACCACCGCATTGGCAACTTCTTTGGTCTCGATAGCTTTCTTGCGTAGACTCAATTGTTCGGCGTAAAGGTAATAGTCAAGGTATCCTGGTATCCCTGCGGATGAAGAGGTTTTCAATAAGCCGGCCTTGACTGAGTTGAACCTGACTTGGGAAAACGAGCTGAAGGATTTGGCCAGAAAGCACAAGGTAGAGTCCAGGGCAGCCTTTACAGGCGCCATCCAGCCATAGGGTTCGGCTGCTATTTTGGTGGCTGAGATCGATATGGTGACTATGGATGCCTTTTCATCCAGGAGGTCTTTAAATGCGTTGGCAATACTGATCAACGAGAAACAGGATATGTCGATGGATTGCAGGAAGTCTTTCTTCCTTGTTTGGTGAAATGGCTTGAGTCCCTCTTCGTAGTTGGCAAAAGCAATGGCATGAACGATGCCATGAATCTTGGGATACTTCTTGGAGACCTCTTTAGCTAGTTTCGTGATTTCGTCTTCCCGCTCGACATCACATATGTAAACTTCTGCGCCCGGGAAGAGCTTGGAAACGCTTTCTTCGTGTGCCGCAGACTGAACTGAATGGATGACCTTCGCCCCTGCCTCAGAGAGAACCTGGCTAACGAAGAAGGCCACGCTCTTTTTATTGGCCACACCGAAAACTAGGAAGGTTTTACCTGAGATGTCCAAGAAGTCCATAGTATCTCCTCTATCTTTGTATTTAGATTTCGGCTTTAACTAGGCTAACCGCAAACTCCACCGTTACGGCCGTCTTCCCGGCAACCGATGCACTGCCTTTCATGAAGGAGGCGTTGCTCACTGTCTCCACGACCTCCGCTTGTAGCTCCAGCAGATCGCCCGGCCTGACGATGTTCTTGAATTTTGCGTTGCTGATACGGGTCAGCACGGGGGTGCCGCCGCCAACACCGCCTAGGATGTTTGATAGTAGAATCCCAGCGGCTTGGAAGATGGATTCACAGATGAGTACCCCGGGCATGATCGGATTCCCAGGGAAGTGCCCCTGGAAAAACGACTCGTCCGAGCTCATTTCCCTGGTCGCCTTGATCTTGTTCTCCGTTAACTCTGTGATCTTGTCGACGAACAGAAACGGTGGGCGGTGGGGTATGGCCTTTAGTATCTCTTCCATTTTACAAACCTCCCGTTACTTCTAGTACAGAACCGTTGACATAAGACGCTTCCTTAGACGCCAGGAAAAGAACACAGGCAGCGACCTCCTCGGTCTTCCCGAATCTCTTTAAAGGCACCTGGGCTACATAAGAATCGCGTAATTCATCAGGAAGGTCTTGAATTAACTCGGTTGCGATAAATCCCGGAGAGACGCAATTGACTGTAATGCCCCTGCGGGCGACCTCCTTCGACAGTGATTTGGTCAGCGCAACCAGGCCTGCCTTTGAGGCGGCATAGTTTGCCTGACCTTCAAATCCATATTTGCCGGAAGGTGAGGTTATACTGATAATCCGTCCATATCGTTTGCGCATTAGGCTCATCACCGCAAACTTACACATGTAAAAGATTCCGCTGAGATTGACATTCAGCACATCATGCCACTCCGATTGCTTCATCATGGCCAGTACAGCATCCTTCCGAATACCTGCATTATTTACCAGCACCTCGAAGCCTTCATATTTTTTATCCATATATTCGAAAAACTTTTCAACCTCTTCATATTTAGACACGTCAATTATTTGGACATCAATATTCTCAGCGAACTCCTTGTTGTCTTGCTTGAATTGTTCCGTAGCAGCTTCGTTTGAGGCAATGATAACCCGAGCACCAGCTCTCAGGAAACTCTCGACGATGCTTTTGCCTATCCCCCTTGTTCCTCCGGTTACAATAGCGGTCTGTCCCTTGAAATCGTACATCTGTCACCTCCTGCAAAATTAAATCACGACCGTAGATACTTGTCAACATTGTTCGAGGCAATCACCCCGTAGTTAGCAGCGCCCAACCAGCCGGACATAATAATCCCCACCGACCCGGTATGGAAAAGTCCGGGTATTTCCTCGTGAAGCTCCATGCTGACCCTCAACCCTTCGAATTTAGTGCCGAAAGAGGCGCCACGTTCGTGAAGGGTATACCGCTGAAATGTTTTTGGAGTGGCGGCTTCAACATAGTCGATTTTCCCCCGCGCTCCGGGGATATATTTCTCCAGAGTATCGAGCGTCGATTCGATTAATTCCTGTTTGGAGGTATGATATTCTTCCTCAGAAAGGCTGGCCCAGTCTTCGTAGTTTGCATTGGTAGAAGAGACAATAGAGTACATGTCTGAGCCGGGGCGAGTTTCCGGGTAGTATATGGAGAAGGTACGGCTGGTGATATCCCTGCTGCAAAGCATGGTGGAATCGAATTTCTCCGCTACCGAAGTAAAAAGCAAATCCCCTATATAGTCGATAGCTTCACCCTTTTTGATGCCCATGTAGACCTGGCAACTGCTGTTATTCAGGCGTACCTTTCTTGCTTCCTCAATGAAACTTTCAGAAAAGTGCTCGTCACCCACGTATTTATGAATAGTTGATTTAAGATTGCCGTTGGAGATAGCAGCCTTACACTTGATCATCTTGCCATTGGCGATTACTCCCGATACCCTTTGATCTTCGATGACAATTTTTTCCACCAGGGCCCTGGTCCGAATATCGACCCCATTTCTGGTAAGCTCATCCCGCATTTTGCCGATAAATTTATCGGTTCCGCCTCTAACAGTGTAAACGCCTTTACTCATAAAATTTGAAAACACGATTCCATAGCTTATCGCCGGGTCATCCAGGGTTGATCCGTTTGCATAGGTGATCGGTTCCATTAACATGCGGACAACGTCGTCATGGCCGGGGAAGAACTTCTCAAAAAGCTCTCTGGTTGTCATCGTTTGGTCGTCATAGAAGTTCATATCCCTGGATGTATTGAAAAAGCCTTCGATATTCTCTTGGGGTATTCTGAATCGCTCCAGCAGGATGCGGGTGAAATCCTCCCTCTCGAAGGTTGTTGTGAGGGAGAACTGGGGGTTGTCAAACCTGATTCCCTTTAGTTGAACGATCATGTCAGCGATTTCAGGGCTCCAGTATTTGCGACAGGTCTTAATCATGCCGACCGGGAATCCGTGCAGGGAAACGTCGAATATGTGCCCCCCCTTCCTCTTGAACCAGGCAGCCAGTCCACCGAGCTGATGGTGCTGCTCCAGCAGTAAAACTGAATAGCCGTTTTTAGCCAGCATGTTTGCATTGGTCAGCCCGGCTAGACCGCTGCCAATGACGATGGCATCATATTCCGGCTTGGTATCCCTCAACCGATCTATCGTTGGCAATCTTTAGCCTGATTATCCCTTCTGTAGTATATGGAGATTTGCCATGGAGATGCCGCTGAGCATTGCTCCAACGATCCCCAGAAACCCCTGGTCTGTCCCGCAAATAAACAGGTTCTCCAGATGTGTTCTTCCTGTCTTGATCTTGTTTGGAGTCCCATATACCGCACCGTTCAAGTGACCCGTGAATCTGTGAATCGTCTTTGGAGTGAAGACATCTGTGTAAATGATTGAGTCACGGAAATCTGGTACGAATTTTACCACCTCTTTAAGAGATGTTTCAAGCCAGGCAGCTTTCTGGGCTTTATATTCTTCCTGCTCTAACTTGTTCCAGAGATCGAAGTTGGCCATGTTGGTTACCCTGATCATGGCTTCAGGCAGTGGGCTTTCGAAGTAAAAATTGTTAGGGCAGCAAATAACACCGCTTGAAACATCGACCAAATCGTCCGGTTTCCTATAACTGAATCTATCCGAGTTATTGAAAAAGATGATAGTTGTATCGTAGCCCACTTCCGCAAGTTCTCTATCAAGGACCATGATGAACTCTACGAATGAAAGTCGCCCCACATCATTCTTGAAGCTTTTAGCGTTATAATTTGATAGAAGCCTCATGGTTTCAACGTAACCGGCCGATGATATTATACTATCTGCCGTCAGCACTTCAGCGTTATCGAGCAGTACCGATTCAACCCTGCCGTTGGCAACCTGAATGCTTTTTACACCGCACTTCAGCCTTAATTCGCCACCGTTATCTTTATATTTTTTAACCAGTACATCGAGGATCTGCCGGACCCCGGCCTGGGGTCGGGCAAAACCTTCACAGAGGATGCTCCTAAACATAATAACGAATTGCCCGAATTCCATGTCATTTTCCTGGGCATTGCCGTAGTACATGAGCGGGCAAAAGATCATGTCAACGAGGAGTGGGTCGGAGATAATTGTACTCACGGCTTCTCGAGCCGATACTGGTTTTGCATCCAGGGCCAATGCGTCATATTCAGAAATGGTTTTAAGCAGCTTGTGGAAGTTGTCGGCTTGCGCTGGGAAATTCTCCACCACCTCTTGGATAAAAAATTCCAGGTTGTTATTGAATCTGAGGGTTTTCTCTGGGAACCTGACCGCTGACGTCCGTTGCTGGCAGAGGGCAAAATCTTCAGCTTTTAGCTTGAGCTGCCGCAGCAGCTTTGGCAGTGGCGTTGATTTGGTACCGCGGGGGACATAATTGGTCATTGCATGAAGGCCAACATCGAACTTATGCCCGTCCCGGCTGTAGAATGAGTTTAATCCCCCGACATGATGGTGTTTCTCCAGGATACAGACCTTTTTGTCGTAGTAGGCCAACCTGATGCCGGCGGCGAGGCCGGACATCCCTGCCCCTATGATAATAACGTCGTAACTCATATCCGGGCTCTATACAAAGGCTTCTCTCCTGTTTGGCAAGGGGAGAGATTTTTGCGAACCTTCAAATCCGTTGGTGAAATGAGGTAGAATGATATACCCTGGTCTGCCGGCACCTATTTGCTAAATACCTTCCCTTGCGGTTCCGTCTAAGTGCTTATTACTATTGCGCAAATCTTTTAACGATAAGGGCGGAATTGATGCCCAACATTCCGAAGGAGTTATTTAAGATATAGTCGACCTTATCCACCTTTTTGGGTTCGTTGATTACCAGGTTCTTAAAGGCACACTCAGGGTCCAGGTTGTCCACATTGATCGTCTGGTGAACGACGTGGTCTTCAAATGAGGGTAAATTACCCACCAGTTCTAAGGCGCCAGCAGCGCCCATGCTATGGCCAATGTAACTCTTGGTGTTGTTTATGTAGGTATTTGAATTATCCCCGAAGACTTGTCTGATTGCCTGGCATTCTGCCTTGTCACCTTGAGGGGTAGACGTGGCATGGGTATTTATGATATCGATGTCGCTTGCTGATATGCCGGCTTTCTTGAGAGCAAGGTTCATGCACTCAGCTTGCCTTTGCGGGTTGGGAAGAACGTAATCGGATGCATCCGAGTTGATGGCGTAACCGACGATCTCGCCGTAAATCCTTGCGCCTCTTTTGAGTGCGTCACTCAATTTCTCCAGAATGCACATACAGCCGCCTTCGGAAACGACAACACCGTTTCGGTCCCTGTCGAAGGGACGGGATGCCTTCGTGGGGTCCGGGTGGCTCGCTAACGCACGTTCATTTTTGAAGCTGAGATAAATACCAAAACCGTGGATGACCTCTGAGACCCCACCCGCCAGGGCCAAGTCTACTTCACCCAGCAGCAGCATCTGTGCGCCGTGTATAAGTCCGAGGCTGCCGGCGGCGCAAGCACCTCCCAGTGTGTAGTGCGGGCCGGTAACCCCCATATTCAGGGTGATTTCGCCCGCTGGCGCACTGGCCACAGTTTTTGGGTTCTGATGGTGGGACCAGAGGTCTAGATTGTAGCCGAACTGCTTGAGGTTATAGATTTCATTCTCGGTTTGCACGTTACCGTGCTCGGTAATCCCGACATAGACACCAATTCTCGATTTATCAACGGAGTCAAGATCCAATTTCGCGTCAGCGACTGCTTCGTGAGAGCAGTAAACTGCAAAAGACCCTGCTCGCGTTCCCCGGCGTAGTTCCCTTTTCCCTTGATACTTCAGTGGGTCAAAATCGCACGCGCCAGCTATGACCTCGCCCATGTAGTGGGTCTCGACTTTCCCAATTCCGGATTTGCCAGCGAGCAAGTTCTGCCGAAATTCTGAAAGATTGTTTCCGTTTGGTGCCGATAGACCAATCCCGGTGATTACGATCCGTGTTTCATTATTCATCTTGGCCACTACTTCAATTATAGGATTCTCATATTACCATAGCACACCGAGCATAATACCAGCTATGCCACTACCGCCTGCCATTAGCAGAACATTATCACCTGTATTAAGACGACCCTCCTCAATTCCTACGGCTAGCGAAATAGGAAGTGAACAAGAAGCGATGTTTCCCAGGTACTCTACAGTGGAAAAGCCCTTGGATTCATCCAGCCCCACGGTGCGAAACAGCAGATGTTGATGGACAGTGCTAACCTGGTGGCAGAAAACCTTGTCTATATCCAACTCTCTCCAGCCCAACTCTCGTTGGAAGGCCTGCCATGTTTCGCGCGCTAATATTTGGCCGTTTTTCAGAATTCCTGCATAGTCCGTACTCATATAGGGGTGGCTATGCGGGTCGTAGAAATAAGTATCAGGTTCTACGCGGCAGAGGTCGTTGTGTTCTGAAGCAGTACGAATCACTCCCCCCAAGAGTTTGTGGCCGGATTTCGACAGGGAAGAACTAGTTAGCACCACTGCCACCGCTCCAGATCCCAGGGTTAGAGAGGCAAACGAGACCTTGAGCTTATCCCTGGTGATGTCCGGGTCATTTAGGACTTCGTCGATTGTTCTTTCAATACATCGCTTACCACCCTCCGCGCCAACCACAATTCCTGCTCTTACCTGGCCCAGTTCGATCATATTTGCCAGAGTTACCATGCCGTTGGTGAAACCCAGGCAGGCATTTGAGATGTCGAAGACAAGAGCTGTGGCAGGGAGGCCCAAAGAATTATGGACTATCAAAGCTGTCGCCGGCTCGAGAAAATCACGACATACGGAAGTATGAAGTAGACATTCGATGTCCCCTTTATCGATTCCCGACTTGGCTATAGCCTTTTCTGCTGCTCTTGCACTGGCCTGGCTTGGCGTCGTCTCATCGTCCCAGAATCGCCGCTCATGAATTCCGGTCATCATTTCGAAGCGTCCGTAAGAGAGATTCAGTTTCTCGTATATGGGGGCTACTCTTTCTTCCAAGCTCAGTGACGTGACGATTGTCCCCGGGATCTCGTAACCAAAAGCCGCGATGCGGACGTTCTTGTACAGCATTGAGCAACTCCCCTACATACCCGCTACCGTGTCTGGAGCATGTCCCGAGTCAAATGCTGCGGCGCTCACCTTTGCCTTATCTCGATAGCAACGTTGGAGCCTATCCGGTACACATTCGTCGACTGACTTTTCCTCAAGCGAGATTAGCTTGCCTGAGGCAAACCCAACTAATAGATCAAAGATAGACCTTGTCCTCTTTAATAGCATCTCCACCGCTCTCGTACGAGCATACTGCAATTAGTCGTGATTATATTATAGTAATGCGTGCATTGCCATGCTATTGACTATCGCACTTTTTGTCGAATTTGTCAACGGCGTTTAAATTAACTAATCTCTAATTTTCCTACGTTTATTTTCCCAAACACTTACCTTAGGAGTATGCTACGAGGAAGTAGGTTGCCCGGTTGTCCCCCCCTTCCGCGGGGATCTAGATATTCCAGTGCCTATGATGGGAACATCGTAACTTGTAGCAAGGCTCTATAGAGAGGTTTCTCCCCAGTATGGCAAGGGGAGAAAATTGGTTGAACCTTCGATTTTTCCGCCGACATGAGGTAGAACAATATATTCTGGTTTGCCGGCATCTAGTGGCTAGTACTTGGCTAAAGAAGTAAACGTCTCATCACCTTGATCGAGAATGCGACTTCCCAATCCTGGCACCCCCCTGTGGTACTCAAGAAATGATGCGGATTTCTGCAAGGAAGTACTAGATATCTTTCATGAGTGGCTCCAGGTATTTCACGGAGCTATCCAACGTTGATAATTCCATATAGTCGTCTTCGGGCACGGTGATACCATATCGTTTTCGCAACTCCATGATGACGTCTAGGAAATCCATAGAGTCCATTTCGATCTGGTCTCGTATGCGGATATCACCCTTGAGATTGCTCAGGTCTTCATCGGGTACAATTTCGTGAATGACCTCTAAAATCATGGCTCTAATCTCTTCTGCTTTCATAAAACCCCTTCCTTTCATTGCGGCCAAATAGCCGCTTCAATTTTATCCTTGAAATCTTTTGACAATAAGAACTGAATTGATGCCCAGCATTCCGAAAGAGTTGTTCAGGATATAGTCTACCTTATCGACCTTTCTGGGTTCGTTGATTACGAGGTTCTTAAAAGCGCACTCAGGGTCCAGATTGTCCACATTGATCGTCGGGTGAACGATGTGGTCTTCAAAGGAGGGCAGATTACCCGCCAGTTCTAAGGCGCCGGCAGCGCCCATAGTATGGCCGATATAGCTTTTGGTGTTGTTTATATACGAATTTGAGTCATTACCAAAGACTTCTCTTAATGCCCGGCATTCTGCCTTGTCCCCTTCAGGGGTAGCCGTGGCATGGGTATTTATGATATCGATGTCGCTTGCTGATATGCCAGCTCTTTTGAGGGCAAGGTTCATGCACACAACCTGCGTTTCTGCATTTGGTAGGATGAAATCGAATGCGTCTGAGTTGGTAGCATGTCCCACGATTTCGCCGTAGATCCTGGCTCCTCTTTCAAGTGCATTACTGAGTCTTTCCAAAACACATATACATCCGCCCTCGGAAACAACGATACCATTTCTGTCTCGGTCAAAAGGTCGTGATGCCTTTTGAGGGTCGGGATGGCTCGCCAGTGCCCCCTCATTCTTAAAAGCGGCAAAAACACCGAATGTACCAGGCGTCTCCGAGACCCCACCCGCCAGGGCCAAATCTACTTCATCCAGCAGCAACATCTGTGAACCCTGTATTATTCCAAGGTTGCCAGCGGCGCAAGCGGCTCCCAATGTGTAGTGCGGGCCGGTTATCCCCATGTTCAGGGTAACTTCGCCGGCCGGGCTGTTGGCTACTGTTCTGGGGTTATGGTGGTGGGACCAGAAATCTACATTATAGTCGTATTGCTTTATGTTATAGA
The DNA here is from genome assembly GCA_035528575.1 of Dehalococcoidia bacterium. Taxonomy (NCBI): domain Bacteria; kingdom Bacillati; phylum Chloroflexota; class Dehalococcoidia; species Dehalococcoidia bacterium. The sequence goes on from DATKYK010000021.1 coordinate 55,043, forward strand.
TCTCATTTTCGGTTTCCACGTTACCGTGCTCGGTGATCCCCAGGTAGATACCGATTCTCGATTTATCAATAGAAGAAAGATCCAGTTTCGCATCGGCGATCGCCTCATGAGCGCAGTAGATTGCAATAGACCCTGCCCGCGTTCCACGACGAAGCTCCTTTTTCTTTTGATAGAGGAGCGGGTCAAAGTCACAAACACCGGCTATGACTTCGCCCATGTAGTGGGTCTCGATTTTCCCTACCCCCGATTTCCCGGCGAGCAGGTTCTGACGGAATTCTGAAAGATTGTTCCCGTTTGGTGCGGTTAGACCGACCCCGGTGATTACGATCCGTGTATCATAAGGCATCTTTTCAACTGCCATTACTTTAGGATTCTCATGCTACCAATTCACACCGAGCATAACAGAAGATAAGCCGCTGCCGATTCCCAGCATGGTAACTTTGTCACCGGCATTGAGATGGCCATCGTCGATTGCTATGGCTAGCGTAATGGGGAGGGAAACGGGCCCAACGTTTCCCAGGTATTCAACACTGGAAAAGCCCTTGGATTTATCCAGACGCAGGGTCTCGAACAACAGTTGTTGATGAACACTAGTAACCTGATGGCAGAAGATCTTGTCTACATCGGAGTTGTGCCACCGCAACTCCTTTTCCAGGGCCTTCCATGCATCGCTGGCAAGTAGCAGGCCATTTTTCAGAATTCCTTCAGAGTCGGTGCTCATGCTGGGATGGGCATGCGGGTCGAAGAAATAGGTGTCATTCTCTATGCGACAAAGCTCATTGTGTTGGGAGGCAGTACGTACTATCCCGCCTAGAAATTTATGGCCGGATTTCGTGAGGGAGGAGTGAGTCAGCACCGCTGCTGCCGCTCCGGATCCCAGGGTCAGCGAGGCGAGGGAGCGTTTGAGCGTGGCCCGACTCATGTCCGGGTCGTTCAAGATTTCATCTATTGTAATATCACTGATGTGCCCGCTGCTCTCGCTGCCAACCACGATCCCTGCTTTTACCTGGCCCAGTTCGATCATATTGGCCAGAATTACCATGCCGTTGACGAAGCCCAAACAGGCATTTGAGACATCGAAGAGGGTCGCCGTGGTAGGAAGTCCCAGAGAATCATGGACCAAGAAGGCGGTTGCCGGCTCCAGGAAATCGCGGCTCAGGGAAGTGTGAAGTAGGCATTCAATCTGCCCTTTATCGATTCCCGAATAGGCGATGGCCTTCTCCGCTGCCCTGGCGCTTCCCCAACTCGGGGGCGTTCCGTTGTTCCAGACTCGCCGCTCGCGAATGCCGGTCATCGTTTCAAGGCGACCGTAGGCAAGGTTTAGTTTATCGTATACTGGGGCTAATCTTTCCTCCAGACTCAACGATGTAACGACGTTCTCTGGGAGTTCGTACCCCAAAGTCTCAATGAAGACATTATTGTACAGCATTACAATAAATCCTGATCAGACTCGCTACTATGATGATATGCGTAGCATTTAGCAATACGCATTCTATGTCTACACTTCTCACTTCGACATGTTAGCAGCGGTTGGCATAGCACAATGGTTGTAGCCTCTAGGTGGAAATGGTTGGATTACTCTTTGCGGGATCTACTTTGCCCTCTTGAAAGTAACGTCGGGATATGGAACTTGGTCTTGACCTTTGACCAGTCTTCCACGGACTCCGGCGGAATTATCCTGTCCGGGACATACTTGTAGATGCCGGCAATGACAGCGGATATCTTTCTCGAACTCGATGCGGTATCTGGAACATACCTATCTGCTGCGGTAATCAGAGAAGAGCGTACCTTTGGAGGAAGTGCATCCAGCCCACCGATGACCCCATCTATCACCTCAGGGGGGACATGCTTATCCAGTGTATTCATGAAAAGGAGCAGCATACTATCCGGTACATATCTATCTACCGCCTTTACCTGAAGCGAGATGACCCTCTTTGAGACAAAGCGAACCGGCGGTTCAAAGCGATATAGTTTCTTGGTCAGCGAAATCGTTCTCTTTGAGATAAATAGAACTGGCGGTGCATAGGGGGACCTTTTCCAGTTTGACAGCATGTCTTTCCCTCCGGCACAAATCTACTGCAATTAGTCATGATATTGCAGTCCCTGCATCGTATAATTATCACATCTCAAGGTATGTTTGTCAAGGGCAGACTACTTAACTCTGCTTTACTTTACCTACATCCATTCATTGCTCCCAACCGCTCACGGTAGGTTGCCGTGAACGACCCGGTTAGTGCCGTTATTGAAACCTGAGGTGTAAACTCTTTTTAAATTATACCCAGCGCCCACACGATGGCAAGAATTATTAGGATTGTTGGCCCAAATAGCACAGCGAGCAGAATTGGTACCACAATACCCAACTGCACGCAGGTTGCCAGTGCCTCTAGGAAGTCTTTTATGAAGCTTTTCATTGAATCACCCCTTGCTATTACTCAGATTTCTATGCTCAGTGGTGCCGTTTGCAATCGGCATATTTGATTATGCGTATGATACCACAATGAGCTTCATATATGCTAGAGTCTAGAGGTTGGCTGCCAACGTCAGTCATTCTTACCCACATTTCCATGGGGGCTGTGCTATCGAATCATCGAAGTTTTAGTGACATAACTGGCAAAGCTATATCAGTGGGGTGGGAAGAGATACGTTGCCAGACAATCTCACGGTTTGGGCCTTGCATCTGTACCTCATATAGGGGAAGGATGAACTGAAGCAGTGAATGGTGAGCCAGCCATGGTGATTGGCATGCAGTAAGCTTTGCACACAGGTGTATGCGGGCGACTATAGATAGTTACTTCATATTTAGCTTCCCTGAATCTCTACGATGGGACTTGCAGGCAGGTCTATAACCGCAAATGGTGTAAAGTAGAAATTTGGGCTACGAAGTCTCTATTACTTCAATTGTCCACCTAGTGGTATTCTCCGAGTTTGGGCCTGTAGTTCCATAGTACAAGCATAAGCGCTGCTGCCGCTATGGCACCTCCCAACCACAGGTAGAAGGCAGTATTCCACCCGTAGTTTTCCACTAAGTAGCCCGAAAGCACCCCTGTCACGGCGGCACCAATATAGCCAACGCCATCAATAAAGCCAGCCGCTGAGGCAGCCGCCTTCCTGGTGCCGAAATCCATAGGACATGCAGCGCACATGGCAACGTGAGGTCCGTAGGTAAAGAAGCCGATAGCCATCAGTACCAGAAGCCCTACAACCCAATGTGCGCCCGTGGTTTGAATGAATACCCAGGTGAAGAAGGCTAGGAAGAGGAGCATAATGGCAGCAGCGGGTGCCCTGCGTTCTTTGAAAACCCTGTCCGACAGCCAACCGGTAAGGACGGCTCCCGCTATGCCAGCGAGAGGCATGAGCCCAGTCTTGAAGGCGGCAGTCGATATAGTTGCGCCCTCTTCTTCGAATAGGTAAGAGGGTGCCCAATCCATGAAACCGTACCTGATGATGTTCAGGAAAAACAGGCCAAAGGCCACGATCCATATAGGGCGACTAGTTAGTACTGTGCGCAAAGTATGTGAGAAGCCGAGATAATGGTCTTCACAGGCCTCTTCTCTCTCAATACCCTCTTCTTCCTCCTCCAGGCTGGGTAGGCCAACGACCTCAGGGGCATTGCGTCCCCTGACGTACCAGTGGATGCCTGCCACGACGAGGATGATTGCTGGCAGCCAGAAAACCCCTTGCCAACCAAAGTTGGCAGCCATCAGGCCAGCAAGGAGTATGGAGACCGCAGCTCCCACCTGATAGCTTGTGCCCATTATCCCACTGACTCTACCTCTTATCCGGCGTGGGAACCAGTTAGCGACTGTCTTTACGCTGGGTGACCAGCCCATGGACTGTACATATCCGTTGAGTGCCCATATAACGACCATCGCGGTGAGGATTGTAGAAAAACCGAAAAGCAGATTGAATACTGCGCTCAGTATCAGCCCCGTTGCAATCATTACCCTGCCACCGAGCTTATCCCCTAACTGGCCGTTCACAAATTGCCCAAAGGCATAGGCGGCAAACAGGGCAGTCAGTATCCAGCCTAATGTTGTCTTGGTGTATCCCAAATCATCCTGAATGAGGGGGATGGCGACACCCATGTTGACCCGCCCCACGTAGAACATAGCGTAGCTTATCCAGAGCGATATCAGGATTCGCTTTCGCCAGTAGCGATATACGTCTTCTGTCGCGGTCTGCTTCACGGCACCTCCAAGCTCCCTTACTTTGCCGCTTTATTGGATAAATACTTTTCGGGCTCGTTCCAGGTCTTGCGGCGTATCGATTTCCATCCAGTCGCCCTCGATGTCAATGCTTTGCGCCGGCTGTCCGTTATCGATAAGCTCCTGTATCATGTCGGTTATGTATGCCTTTTCCAGGGAGGCTGCATGCTGAAACGGAACAGCGGGGCACTCTTCTGCCACCCGATGATATGCTGTCTTCATAGCTTCGGCTCCTGACCTGGTGAACTTGGCGAGGCCTATAAATTCCCCGTGAGCCTCATCTGGACGGACCACTTCCTTGCCTATTTTTACCACCTTGCCATTTTCCACCTTGACCAGCTCAGCCTCGGAAATGGGGTGCAGGTCACGTCCGTCATACGCATGAAGCCAGTCGACGTCCACTGTCAGGGCAATATCTGCCTCACATTCCATTAGTTTCGCCACAATCTCACTGCTATAGACGATATCTGAGTAGGAGAAGATAAAGTCGTCGTCCATTTCACGCTCGGCGTAGAATAAAGACCTGAGGATATTGTTTTCTCTAAAGTTGGGGTTCTCGTAATATGTTACGTTAGGATAATTGACTAGATGGCTGCAATAGCCCCTAACAACTGCAATCCTCTCAATCCCGTTTGCTCTCAGCGCCTCGAGCGCTCTCTCAAGGATGGTTTTACCGCCAACCGCTAACAGGCATTTTGGCATTTCGTTGGTAACGGGTATCAGGCGGCTACTGGGGCCAGCAGCAACAATAATAGCTTTCATAATTTCACCTCTTTATTTCCATGAAAGTGGAGTATCTGGCATTTAAACGGTTACATTGTGACCCGGGCATTCTATTCGACATACGGCCACCTGAATGGGAAGTAGGCAGGCGCGGCGGTTAAAGTAGATAACTCGGATCTATGGCTTATTGGCGAAAAAGATCGATCGCCAAACGATATGCGCCTATTTTCATCCTGTGATGATTTTGTTGGCAACCGGCATCTTGTATTTCGATTAATCTATTTGTAATATTGATTGCACGTGTCCACTCACCCGATCGAAATCCTCGACGGTGTCGATCTCCGCCCAACCGCCTTGGATATCAATGTGGCACACAGGATATCCCTGGTCTATAAGCTCTTGGATCAGGTCGGTGAAATAGGCTTTATCTACCGAGGGTGAGCTGTGAAAGGCTCTACCGCTGTAACTCTGAATAGCCCACTCGTGGATCCGCTTTAGGGCTCCAGCACCGTCTTTTTTGAATTTAGCCAGCCCGATGAACTCACCGTGGGCTTCACCTGCTGCTATGACATTCCTACCAATCTGTCTTATCCGGTCGCCTTCAACTCTGACCAGCTCAGCCTGGGCAACCGGGTGCTGGTGGCGCTGATAGTAGTGCTGCTCCCAGTCGGTGTCGACCACGAGCGAGATATCAGACTGATCTCGGAGAAGCAGTTCAAGCACTTGCTTGGCATACAGAATATCCGAGTAGCAGAATATAAACTCACCTTCCATCTCATCCTCCGCATGGAACAGGGAACTCAAGATGCCGGTATTATGGTAGTCTCTGTTTTCATAGTATCGTACCTCGGGGTACCTGATTTTGTCTCCCTGGTATCCACGTACCACCACAATGTCGTATATACCACATGCCCTGAGGTTTTCCAGCTCCCTGCTGAGGAGGGTCCTGTCCCCTATCTGTAGAAGGCAGTTTGGCATATCCTTGGTAAGTGGAAGCAGCATATTACTTTCACCGGCGGCTACGATGATCGCCTTGACCTTCGGGTATTTCCCCAGTGAGCGCAGGTCGAAGCCCTGCTGAGAAAGGTCGTCCAGAAAAACCTCCCAGATTTCCTGCCCATGCCTTTGGAGGATAGCTTCTGCCATTCTGTCAGCTAGCTTATCATCGAGGTGTTTCAAGATTTGGCGATGCAGTTCTCTGCCAGTCAAGCCAGTTCCCATCTCGTCCGCCAGTCCATGGGTTACGTGGCGAAAACGCTTATGTCCAGCTAGGCCTTGGGCAGTCTTAAAAAAAGACCCACAGATTTCACAGCGTATCATGAGCACTCAGTATTATACTGAGATACTGGTTTTTGTCAACATACATTATCTTCACAAAGATTTATCTTTCTTACATAATGCTATGTAATTGGCAGGCGCACCTCTCATTATTTGGTGCCACTCCATCGGAATTGAATTGGGAAAACGCTACAATACCGCAGGTAGATCGCTGAACTGCTAAAGTGGTAAGAGAATCCATTGGTGGTAGTGGAATCAGCTGTTTGAGGTCCTTGACAAATTGCTATAAATCGTGTATCAAAGAAGCACCAGAGATCATTCTGCAATTCATGGAAATATAATCATGATTATTTACTATGTTTCCGTCAAGAAGTAGGCCCATGGAGCAAGCATTGCTATATCCGGCTGAGGAATGACACCCATAGTGTCATTGGGAAAGCGCATTTATTTCAGCTAACCCATCGCGACCGATGGGGAACCGGAGGTCAGCGGTGTAACAAGTCTTTTGTGGAGTTCTATAGCGAGCCCGGAAGAAATCCGCTCAATCCAAGGAAGAAGGAATCACGATGAAGTTATACACCCGCTTGATAATGGTGCCTGTTGTCCCTGCTTTCTTCTATTTGACCATCCCTCAGACGGCTGATGCTTACGATCTCGAAAGTGGCGGTTCCAGCCTTCACTTGATCGCAGCCCTCTTCGTCGGGGGGCTTTTTGCAGCAAACCATTTCCGGGGCAGGATCAAGACCTTATACAGGAACCTGGTCTCCCGAGGCGAAAAACGTGAAAGAGCCGAAGACTAGATGAAGTATCCCGAACTCGTTTCGGGATCCAAGCGGGTTCCTTTTCTTTGGAGAACCAGAACCGCAAGAACGCGCCCATTCTTAGAGATGCCCAGGCTGTGGTGATAGATGCCGCTGTTTGGTGCTATCTATTTGTGTAGATACTCCATGTATAGACAACATACTTTCTAAATGTATACAACCCGACAGCGAACGTAACAAGAAGAAGTGGTAGTGCGTACTGCCAACCGATTATGTATGCCATAATTGTTGGATACACAAAGGCAGCAAGAATGTTTGTATCAAAATGAGGTACTGTAGGCCTTCCTTTTTTCCTTGAGATAAGCCATATTACAGGGGCTGTAAGAGCCAGTCCTATCACCCCTACTACAAAAAGCGACAACCCCTCGCCTTTTATGAAAAGTGCAACTCCTGTCAGAATAAGAAGAAAGATATCAGCCAAACCGTCAAAGGTTGCCCCGTATGAAGCTGTTTTCTTGCTTCTCCTTGCAAAATAACCGTCCAGCAAATCGGTTATCGCTGCCGCAGCGAAAAGATAGAATGCAGCAAGCGTCTCATTTGCGAATATGAGCCAGATAACTATTGGAGCAGCAATAATTCTTGAGGCTGTTAGGATGTCTGCTATTCTCATTGCTCTGATTAGCCACCTTTTTTGGAGTTTGAGCCATCTTTTTCAATCGATTCCTTTGTTCCTTTATGCTAGAAAGAAGACCTGTTTGCTATTGGAATATGTTAGTTAGAAGTGCAATGTCTCACAGGCGTGAATTCTGTTTACTATCCGTTAACCGGATTCATTACTTGCATTTGACGTGTTATGATGGATAGCACGAGCTTGATTAAGATCCGAATTTAGTATATTAAATGGTACAAATCAATGTACCAGCACTGTGTAGGGGTTGTCAATTAATCAGTCGAATTTTCTGGATGGAAAGGTAGTGAAGAAGAGGAGGGTAATATGAAAGAAGGGAAACCGAGTGCAACCGCAGAAGCAAACGCTGCCTTTAGGGCTGCTGAGTCAATGAGACCAGTGGATGAAAGGGTTTGCTATGACCCTTTTGCAAAGGATTTTCTTGGAACCAAATTCAGTATTATGCGCAAGAGTCGACTACTAACAAAAGTTGCTCTCTGGTATGCTGAACGGGTAATTCCCGGCGCACCCAGTGGTGTTGTAGCCCGAACCCGATATATCGACGATTACTTGGAGTCGTGTATAGATGACGGGATTGAGCAGTTGGTTATCCTGGGGGCTGGCTACGATTCCAGAGCCTATAGGGTCGATAAACTAAAAGGAAGGGTCAAGGTCTTTGAAGTGGATCATCCTGATACAATGAGAGCGAAAGTGGAGAAGGTCAAGAAGATATTCGGGTTCCTTCCGGATGATGTGGTATACGTCCCCATCGATTTAAATAAAAGGAAGCTCAATGAAGGGCTTTTTGAAAGCGGCTACGATGAGAACCTTAAGACCCTGTTCATCTGGGAAGGCACAACCCCGTACCTATCAGCGGAGGCGGTAGACGAGACTTTAGCCTTTGTATCAAATAACTCCGGCGGAGGCAGTTCCATTATATTCGACTATGCCTTTCAGTCAGCTCTTGACGGGACTTTGTGCCATGAGGAGGCAAAGAAATGGCGGGCGGCTTTTGAACGAAGAGGTGAGCCTCCTACATTCGGGATAGAAGGAGAAGCTATTGAAGAATTCCTCTTCAAGAGAGGGTTTTATCAAGTGAAAAATGTCACTACAGAATTTCTTGAGAGTTCCTATTTCAAAGGAGCAAATCAGGGGAGAAGGGTGACACGCTTAGGCGGAATTGTTCATGCAACGGTTAAGCCCCAAGAACAAACCTAACGGATGCCCCCAGTTTAATTGAGAGGTAGAGGAAGCTCTGCACCGATTGACCACCTAGCGACTATATGTCTATTGTACTTCAATCCGTAGATCGTCATCGAAGATGGCACCGTTCGGGTAATCTACGTCCCATTCTTTGTATAATCTTTTTAGTTATTCTGTTTCAGCCCATTGTATAGCATAAGATCGCTGAAATAGTCTCAATCAATTCCCAAATCCCCCGATCTTGGGGGACTTTTTTTAAGCTGTCCCGATACATCGGGGAGACCCCCAGCCCCGATATCGGGGCACCTCTTTTTCAGCAGTCTCATCATATTAAGTAGAAGCAAAGTCAGATTAGTATAAACCACATTCATAAATGGTCGTGTAGTTCATTAGTTAGAAGTGGGCTTTATCAAATTCTTTGGATTGGTATCGCTCCCATCCCGGGAAAAGCTCGTGGTATACCCCAAGCCTGATACCCACTAGCTTCATGGCTCTCAGAAGGATCATTCTGAGCATCCTTGGCTTACTGAGAAGTGCTTTCATCAGGGTAAGAAGAGTGGTAGTCAATGATGGGGGACACCCTTCTATCTTGGTGGCATTCTGTAAACCCTTATTACGTTTAACTGCACAGTCGCCATAAAGAAAAATATTGTGAGTATCTCTATCTGGCCTCAATTCAAGCCCATAGTATAACTCGGCACCGCCAAAATCCATTTTAGGGTTATCTTTGCCGAGTACTGATACTGCCAGGGCGAGCGTAGCGCCGCATGCAGAACAAAGAGTCTGTCCCGGGGGTGGAGCCGAAAGTCCTGTTACTCCTGATGGGGTCAGTAATTCTTTGTCTGGTTCAACTTGCCATTCGAGCTGCTCCTTGAGAGATTCTAAATCCTCTCCTTTAATTTGAATTGCGCCGATATCGAGAGATCGATTATGCCTTTCGGCAAATTCCCTCAGATAGTCGACTTGTGACGGATCAATTCCCAGGATAGTTGACCCGACAATGTCGCACTCGAATATGTCTGGGCTTGCTATAATCAAATCCTTGCGGTGGGCCACACCAGCGAGGGCTTCTGGCCCCTTCTCCAGCATATATATTCCATCGATTATGACTAGGTCGCTCTCGATAGCTTCGTTTAGAAGACAAATTAGAGAGTCCAGTCGATTAGTAATATGAAACCTTTGTTTTGAAGCTTTACTGAGACACCCCTTCAAATTTTTAAAACCCAGAGAGACCTTCGTTTGAAAGTGGGTTTTTAGTACCGGCACGTTGATTAGAAAGTCGGCCTCCAGAGCTGCTATAGAAACTTGAGCCTTTACCCCTCCTAGATCCAACTCCTGAAAGAGGCCCTGGTTGAAATCGATCAGTCTAACACCGTATTTTTCAGCCACCCTGTCAATGCCGGTACCCTTAAAGCCTCGTTTGGTATATGGATCAAGTTCATCAAGTATGCCGATGATAGCACCTTCGCCGATAGAAATATCTTTGCAGCCATGTTCAAGCAGCAATTGTACGATACCGTCTATGATTTTTGAGGTGGTCACCATGCCGTAGGGAGGCATTATTTTGTGTCTGAAACAGTTATTAGGTTTTATCAGGACTTTGTCGTTCCTGTTCAGTTTCCCAAATCCGTCACACAGCTCGATGGCCTTGCGAAACGAATCCAGGGAACCATCGAATTTCACCAGCGATACTGTCATAATCCCTCCGGACCGACTGGGTAGTTTTTTATCTCTTCTATATATAGATCCAAAAACATTTGAGCTTTTTCCTCCGAGAAAAGGGCAGATCTATAGGTGAGAGAGATGTTTAGACTTTTATTGTAGCTATTAGCGCTGATGCTCAGTCCCATTGGGGTTACCACAGGGGCTGAGCCTGTAACATTTACTATTTTAGAGCTACCTATGCTGGTTACAGCGGGTTCTTCGGAGCCCACTTTTGGCCAAACCACGCCTACATTGGTAAAGAGAATGGTATCAACGTAGGTTCGGGTAATCATAAGGAACCTGCACATTCCTCTCATGACCACCAGAGGAAATAGTGAGCAAAAGTAATAGAAGTAAACCAGGGAGAATACCATTCTATTCTTGGCCGCATATAGGTTATCTGCCCTTACTTTTCTCAATAGCTTTGCCGGATCAGCCCTATCTTCGGGAGTGGTTGCCGGGGAAATCCAGGATGCCTGATTTGAAACAACGTTCCCAAATCCCTTTGGGCTTATATTTACCGGAGCCATTATGCGTATCTTTTTACTGACTTTTCCGTGCATACTGTTCCATTTCTCTACAACCCTGTAACACGCAGCCAGAAAAACATCGTTAAGCTCGACACCAGCTGATCTTGCTTTGGACTCCATCTGTCCCAGTTCCCTTGGGCTTATTAGCTTATTACAAAGGTGAAGTTCTTTTGAATGTCCTGACCTATCATGGAATACCCTTGTCGGCGGCGGATAGGCGGCTATTACAAATCGATGGAAAAGACTAGCGATTATTTTCATGTAGTAGTGCTCTACCCTTGGCCTTTGGCTGCGGGCAAATTTCAGCAATTCATCCCCTTTGCGGGATATACGTATATCTTCTGACGGTCTAGTATCCACAGAGATCTCGTTGTTGTAACTTTCAATTACCTTCCTGATGAAAAGAATACCGCGTAGTCCATCCGTTGCAGAGTGATGGTAAGTGAAAGCCAGCGTGGATTCGGCCTCATTTTTCCTCAACAGAAGGACCCTGACCGGGAAGCCCTTTCTAATATCCATGGGCTGGTTCATCCATTCAGAAAGATATCTCTCATAGTCCGCATCCTGGAGTTCGGCCAGGTCTTGTACCGTGAGTACTCCCTTCCCAAGAACCTCTTGTATCTCGCGGAAAGGCCTGAAATATTTGCTTCGTAGGATGGTTCTCATTATAGGATGAGCTTCCTGCGCGGATAAAATTGCCTGATTCAATCTAACGTGATCTATTTCCCCTTCGAGGTTTAAGATTGCGTGAAGAAGCGCGGGCTCGTTTATGTCATCTAGAGCTAGCTCGCATTTATCAACGCAGTTCAGTGGTATTGACCTGCCGCGCCTTTTCATTTTTCTTCACACAGTATTTTTGAACGGGATCGAATGGAGCGGGTCACCGGAATCATGTCGTGGGTTCAGGTTGAGGCTGGACATGTTCAAGTTGACTGGGTTATAGCCGTTCCCATACAGGTTCCCTGGCTAGCTATCCCGGTGATTCGAACCTCTTTTTTGCCGCTTGCGCAATCTCATATGATACTGCCTTTCCACCTCGGCGTGCCATCCATGCCAGCAGCCCTGAGACCTCGCCACCTATTGTGACTTTCGTCTTGCCATTTACAGGTTCCAAGAAATAGAAGCGTGTCAAGTTGGTGCCCAGGGCTTTTCCCTGCATGACCACGGAACGTTCCGGGACAAATTCGGAGATCGTCATAAGCAGGTTGACGGTGAGCCTGCTCACCCTAGCTGTAACAGAAAGCTGTGAGCCTATTGCCAAAGGTCCCTCAGAGACCCTCTCAATCTTCTTGATGGATTGCATCCATTGGGGCCACTCTTCAAGCTTGTCAATTAATGACCAGACCTTCTCCACCGGGGCATTGATCTCAACACTGCTGCTAAACCTCATGACTTTCTCCCCTCGCATCCCAGCTTCAGGCTTGGTGATGATACGCTCATCGCCTCTGGCTGTCAAGCCCGCTATCAGGTGAGATCGATTCTCTTCACTCGATATGACAACAACTAATAGACGAACGGTGACGCGTCACAAATTTACCGGACGAATACGCTATCTTGTCAACAATGAACGTCTAGTGTAGAATGCCAGGCAAGGATAGCAGTATTGCTAGTAAGAGTAATGGTTAGTCTAATAGAAAAACTGGAGAAGCTTAGAAACAGTCTCCCCAAGAGGGTAAGGCAAGGCATAATACTCTTCTTAATACTTTTGGGTATTGCCTTGCTCTTATTAGTAGCAGGGGGGCCAGTAATGCCCCTTGTGGCGTGGGGGCTAATCGCCTGCGCCATCCTCTTATTAGTAACGCACCCGAAGAAGGCGATTTACGGCTTAATACTGGTTGCGATTTTTGGTATTGCCCTCTATCTTCGCACAGGCCCGCCTCAGGACAACGTTTTCCTTGGCGACTGGGTCAGATTCGGGGGGAATGACCCCTGGACTCACATGCGATTGGTGGAGAACTTGGTGCACAATTTCCCCCACCGCATTCTTTTTGATCCCTATGCCCTTTATCCCGGTGGACAAGTTGTGGGTGTTGCCCCCTTCTTCGACCTGTTCCTGGGGTTTCTCATATGGGTCATTGGACTGGGCAGTCCCACCCAATATACCATAGAGACGGTGGGCGCATACTTACCCGCTATTTTGGGGGCACTGGTTACGGTGCCGGTATACTTTATCGGCAAAGAGCTCTTTAATCGGAATGCCGGGTTGCTCGCTGCCGGTTTGATTGCCATCCTGCCGGGTGAATTCCTGTTCCGCTCCCTGCTGGGATTTACCGACCACCATGCCGCCGAGGTCCTCTTCAGCGCTACAGCGGTCATGTTCCTGATACTGGCAATCAGGCGGGCAAAGGAAGGAGAGATATCATTTGGGCACATACTTAGCAGGGACTGGGCAAATATCAGGAAACCCTTACTCTACGCCCTGTTAGCCGGGATAGCCATGGGAATATACCTCCTGTCCTGGACTGGTGCGTTGCTATTTGTCTTCATAATAGTTACCTATATGATAATTCAATACATCATCGATCACCTGAGGGGCAGCTCAACCGACTACCTTTGCATCATCGGGGTGCCGATATTCCTTATCGCACTAATCATGGTTATTCCCTTTTCCAGTTTACCTAACTACGGGGGAATGTTAAACGTTTCGCTTGCTATCGCTGTTTTGATTCCTCTGGCACTAAGTGGCGTTTCCCGGCTGGTGGCTTATAGGAATATGAAGCGATTCTACTATCCTCTGGCGCTTGCGTGTCTCGGTTTGGCGGCGGTGGGTATCTTCTACGCTGTCGATCCTTCCCTGCTCCACTTGATGCTTGGAAGATTTAAAGTATTTACGCCATCGGTTACCACACAAACCGTAATGGAGGCGAGGGGGATATTCTCCGGGTTTGATATCACCTCACTAACGGAACACCGCGTATGGTATTATTTCACCACCGGCTTCTTCATCGTCCCCATAGCGCTCCTGCTACTAATATATGCTGCGGTAAGGGAGAAAAGCGCTGAGAAAGTATTGCTACTTGTCTGGAGCGTTGTAATGCTGGTGGCTATGGTGGGGCAGGTCCGATTTGCTTACTATTTTGCGGTGAATGTCGCCCTGCTAACCGGCTACTTCTGCTGGAGGATACCGGGGTGGATCTCGAAAGTCTTCGACTTAATTGGCTTCAGGGAGCCATCGTCCGGTGATAAAAGGGAGAAGAGGGGCAAAGCTGGAAGGAGGGAAGAGCAAGCGGGGTTTATCTACCTCAAACCGAGATATGTCTCCAGGGCCATGGCTGTAATAATCGTATTCTTCCTGGCATTTTACCCCAACATTGGGGAGGCAAGAACTACTGCTGAAAATCCCTGGGGCCCTAATGATGCCTGGCATAGCTCGCTGGTTTGGTTGAGGGAAAATTCCGCCGACCCCTTCCAAGACCCTGCTTTCTACTATGAATTATATGAGAAACCTTCAGTGGGAGAAGAATACGATTATCCCGAATCGGCATACGGTGTGATGAGCTGGTGGGACTATGGCTATTGGATTACCCGCATCGCCCACCGCATGCCGAATGCCAGCCCGGCGGGTCAGTCACGTGCCAGGGAGGCAGCTCAGTTCTTCACCGCTCAGGATGAAGCCTCAGCAAACCAGGTGCTCGATGATCTGGGCTCCAAATATGTAATCCTTGACTTTGAGATGTCTATCACCAAATTCCATGTCATGCCCACCTGGGCGGGGGAAAACACATCTGACTATTATGAGATGTACTATCAGACAACCTCGGAAGGAATCCAAGGATATCAATATCTGTATTACCCTGAATATTACCAATCTATGTGTTCCAGACTTTACAATTTCGGGGGAGAGGCGGTAGTTCCACAGAGTTCCACCTGGGCAATCTCATACGAGGAAAGGGTAGATGAACAGGGGAATAAATACAGGGTGATCACTGGCGCTGCTAATGAGGGCCTGCCCTTTCCCACCTATGAGGAGGCTAAGGCATTTATCGATGACCATCCAGATTATATAATAATAGGCGCACACCCCTTTATCAGCCCTGTACCCCTGGAGAAAATGGAACACTACGAACTAATTCATGAGTCTACTTCGAAGATAGAGTGGGGGGATGAGGTAATCTCCTACGTGAAAATTCTTGAGTACTCACCCTAGCCCGAATTATTCTGTCAAGTCGCCTTGGCCAATCATTTCCAGATGCCTCTCAGCTTGCTGCGGGGTGATTCACTAATCATCAATCTCCTCAGGGGTTTTATCGGAGTTTAGGTCTTGGGTACTTAGACCAAATGGCTTGACAAGGCCATTTGTGTCATTTGTGCTTAGCGGAGCCCAGTCTGGATGATGGCATGGGTAGCTCGTAGTTATATCCTTTAGGGATGAGAGATTCTATTGCGTGAGAATTATGTATCAAGGGCAAGCCGATTAACTAGATGGGGGCCTTTTTTACCTTGACATCGTTTGAGGTGCTTGCTATAGTTCGCAGATAGGCTTGTCGACATAAAAGCCTGAGCAAATCCTGAGGTGGGGCGGCGTAAATATGAAGCTTTTTGGTTCTTCAGGAATACGAGATGTAGTTAACAGGGAGTTCCTCGAGCTGTTGTTTGAGGTTGGACTATCTGTGGGTAGTTCCTATCGCCAAGTTGTGGTAGGCGGTGACACCAGGACATCAACCAGTGCCTTGAAGCATGTTTTCATCTCTGCCATGCTCTCTGCGGGCTCCAGATGCTACGATGCTGGAACCATCCCCACGCCCACGTTGGCCTATGCTGCCAGCAAGTTTGAGGCTGGCGCTATGCTCACCGCTTCGCACAACCCGCCGCAGTATAACGGCATCAAGTTATTTAACCCCGATGGCTCCGCCTTTGATTCCGCCCAAAGAGAGCGCATAGAGGATATGATAGGGAACCGGGCTCTGGAGCTGGCATCGTGGGAGGCGATGGAGCCCTCAAGAATCTACACGCAAGCAATTGAGGAACATGTCGAACGCATCCTGAGGGACTTTGGCAGCGGGTTGAGGCTGAGGGTAGTATTGGACTGCGGCTGTGGTGCTGCCTCTCAGGTCACCCCGCATCTATTGAGGAGGATGGGGTGTGAGGTGCTGGCACTCAACTGCGATCCCAGTGGCCATTTCCCCAGGGGCATTGAGCCAATCCCGGAGAACCTGGGCATGCTGGTGCAGATTGTAAAAGGTACCTGTGCCGATTTGGGGATTGCCCACGATGGAGACGGCGATAGGATGATAGCGGTGGATGATGCTGGTAGATTTGTCTCTGGAGATAAGCTGCTGGTCCTTTTCGCCCGGGAGCTCGGGGCGGGGCAGGTAGTGACTACGGTTGACGCTTCCATGGCTATAGAGGAGTCGGGCTTTAAGGTCATAAGGACCAGGGTGGGGGATGCCTTTGTCTCCGAGGAGCTTAAGCGGGGTGGGGATTTTGCCGGGGAGCCCTCGGGAATCTGGATATTTCCCTCTATCTCCTATTGCCCTGATGGCATCTATGCCGCTGCTCAGCTTGTCCACATAGCCTGCGAGAAAAGGCTCTCAAAGCTGCTCGATGATCTAGCCTCGTACCCGGTTCTTCGGGGCAGTGTCGGGGGGGAGGGGGTTATAATGGAGAGGGTGGAACGGAGATTGATGGAAATGGAGCCGGTTTCGGTTGACACCATAGATGGTCTTAGACTTAACTTTGAAGATGGGTGGCTGCTGATAAGGCCCTCCGGCACCGAGCCCAAGATCAGGCTAACTGTTGAGGCTAGGACTCAGTCCAGGTCAAAGCAACTATATGATCTGGGCATCCAGGCCATAAAGGAGTGTAAAAAGGGGTAGAGCATGAAGGCGGTTATATTAGCCGCCGGGGAAGGTAAAAGGATGCACCCCCTTACCTATACCCGGCCCAAGGTTATGCTCCCTTTAACCAATAAGCCTATCTTGGAGCACCTCCTGCTTGAGGCCAGGGAGGCGGGCATCAGGGAGTTCATATTCGTTGTGGGCTACCACGGTGACACTGTGCGCCAATATTTTGGCAATGGCGATGGTTGGCAGGTAACTATAGAGTATGTTATGCAGAGGAAGCAGTTAGGTACCACCCACGCGCTGAGGATGGTCGAGAGATCTGTGGATGGGAAATTCCTGCTGATAAACGGTGACGTAATTGTGGGGGAAAAGGACATCCGCAGGATGGTGACTAAAAATGAGATTACCTTGAGCCTGGCAGAGGTGACGAACCCACGGGATTTGGGGGTGGTAGAGGTAGGGGAGGGCCAGGTGGTGCGCATCTATGAGAAGGTGGCAGAGCCCCCCTCTAATCTGGCCAATGCCGGGCTATACCTTCTAACTCCGGACATTTTCAATGCTGCATCAAGGGTCAAGAAATCACCCAGGGGTGAGTATGAGATAACAGACTCATTGCAACTTCTGATAGACGAGCGGTATATAGTTTCCTATGAGATGATCGACCATTGGCTTGACTTGAGCTACCCCTGGGACCTGTTGGCGGGGAATGAAGCTCTTATGCCCAGGGTCGCATCCGAGAACCTGGGGTCTCAGGAGGGAAACGCGGTGATTAGGGGATTGGTGTCTATAGGAAGGGGTACGGTGATAAGGGCAAATTCATATATCGAAGGGCCGGTGGTAATCGGGGAGAACTGTGAGATAGGCCCTAGCTGCTATATTCGCCCCAGCACATCCATCGGCGACAACTGCCATATCGGCAGTGCTGTAGAGGTGAAAAACTCCATCATTATGAGAGACAGCAAGATCCCACACCATAACTATGTGGGGGACAGCATCATTGGTGAAGGTTGCAATCTTGGAGCTGGTACCAAGATCGCAAATCTTCGGCTTGACAAGGGGGAAATCAAGGCGATGGGCATCAATACCGGGAGGCATAAGCTGGGGGCTATTTTAGGGGATGGGGTTCAGACCGGGATCAATGCCTGCATCGATGCAGGAAGCCTCATAGGAAATGACACCTATATCGGTGCCGGAGCGGTGGCAAGCGGCGTCATAGCGCCTAACTCAAGGATATTTGGATAGGCTGACGAGCATGGTTTTTGGGGGTTTACTATGAGGATAGAGCAGGCAGTGATACTGGCCGCTGGTGAAGGGCAGAGGCTCAGGCCCTTTACTGTCCTGAAGCCAAAAGTGATGATCCACATAGCCAATAAGCCGATACTGCAATATG
Organism: Dehalococcoidia bacterium; assembly: GCA_035528575.1. NCBI lineage: Bacteria > Bacillati > Chloroflexota > Dehalococcoidia > Dehalococcoidia bacterium. The sequence goes on from DATKYK010000021.1 coordinate 73,287, forward strand.
TAGTCGAGGCGCTGGCGCTTAACGGCGTGCGGCATATCGTAATGGTGGTTGGCTACAGGAAGGAACAGGTTCAAGACTATTTCGGCTCCGGGGAGAAGTTCGGCGTGGAGATCGATTATGTAGTGCAGAGGCAGCAATTGGGCACTGCTCATGCCTTGAGGCAAGCCAGAGACGTGGTTGGGGATAGCTTCCTGGTCCTACCCGGGGATAACATCATCAAGCCTGATACTATCGCTCGGCTTATTGAGGCAAAACCGGGCATCATCCTGGTAAAAAGGCAGGAAAACATATCCAAGTATGGCGTGGTGACTGCTAAAAAGGGGATGGTTGAGGAGATCGTGGAGAAGCCCCAGGAAGCGACGAGCAAGCTGGTAAATACCGGCATTTATGCTCTTGACCGGGGCATACTGGAGTTTATAGAAGAAGAGCGCGAACTCCCGATGGTGCTCAAGAATATGGTGGCCCGGGGTTATCATATAGCGGCTCAAGAGACGGACGATACCTGGCTCGATGCTGTGTACCCCTGGGATATATTGAGGTTAAATGATATAGCGCTGGGTGACATATCGCAGAGCGTGGCGGGCACCGTTGAGAAAGGCGTGACCTTGAAAGGAGCGGTCTCCATAGGGAGGGGGACAGTGGTCAGGGCTGGCTGCTATCTGGTAGGACCGCTTATAATCGGGGAGAACTCGGAGATAGGCCCGCACGCCTGCATATTCCCCGCAACAAGCATCGGTGATCAGGTAACCATATCCCCCTTCGGCCAGGTCAGGAACAGCGCTATCGGAAACGGCGCCCGCATAGGCCCGGGTTCTATACTGGAGGACACGATTGTCGATCGCGGCTCGGTTCTGGGGGGGCATTTTTCGGCCTTTAGCGGCGAAGCGGTAATAGAGGTTGAGGGCGAATATCATAAGGTGAATACCGGGGCGGTAGTGGGTGAGCACTGCGATATAGAGGACAATGTGATAGCTAGACCGGGGGTGATAATTGGTAATCACTCCCGCGTACGGGCGCTGAAGTTGCTCTCGGGTAAGATACCAGATGGAAGCCTGGTGATGTAATTATGTGTGGCATCGTGGGCTACATTGGGGGCAGGGATGCCCAGCCCATACTACTCCAATCATTGAAGAGATTGGAGTATAGGGGATACGATTCCTGTGGAATTGCTGTCCTGGGTAGCACCATCAAGGTCAGCAAGGATGTGGGAAGGGTGCAGCAACTGGAGAAAGCTCTGCCCCGGGATAATGGCAAGCTGGGCATCGGCCATACCAGATGGGCGACCCATGGTAAACCCTCCAGGTCCAATGCTCACCCCCACACGGATTGCAGTGGTAATATCGCTGTGGTGCATAATGGGGTGATAGATAACTCCCAGCAGCTCAGAGATGAGCTAACCGGGGAGGGACATCGATTCCTCTCCGAGACGGATACCGAGGTGATGCCGCATCTGATCGAGAGGTATTACCAGGGCGATCTGGAGCAAGCGGTAAAAAGGGCACTCGCAGATGTTAAGGGTTCCTACGCCCTGATCGTGCTCGCAGCGAACCATGAAGAGCTACTGGTAGCTAGAAATGATAGCCCGCTTGTAATAGGTGTTGGTGATGGGGAGAACTTCGTCGCCTCGGATGTGCCTGCACTGCTGGACTATACTGACAGGGTGATATATTTGGAGGATGGGGATGTAGGTATTATCACCGGGGATGCGATAAGGCTCTTAAACCAGGACTGTGAGGTGAGGAGGGAGACCAACGTGATCCCCTGGACCCTGGAGGACGCTCAGAAGGGTGGCTATGAGCACTTCATGCTCAAGGAGATACACGAGCAGCCTAGGGTGATAAGGGATACCCTGGGGGGATATATATCTGCCATAGAGCCAGCGGTTGACCTGGGGCTGGAGCGCACTGATTTCGAGGACGTCCTGCTGCTGGCGTGTGGCACCTCCTATCATGCCGGTCTTGTAGGTAGATGTTTGCTGGAAAGGATAGCCAGAGTACCGGTAAGGGTGGAGATAGCCTCTGAGTTCAGCCACTCTGACGCTGTGTTGGGCAAAACCTGGGTGATTGGAATCACCCAATCTGGCGAGACCGCTGATTTACTGGGAGCTTTAAAAAAGGCGAAGCAGATGGGATGTAAAACCCTGGCCATTACCAACTGCATTGGAAGTAGCGTCACCCGGATCGCTGATCAAACATTCTACATTAAGGCACACCCGGAGATAAGTGTAGCTGCTACCAAGAGCTTTATCGCTCAGCTAATGGCGCTTTATCTATTGGCTCTATCTGAGGCAAAAATGGATATCAGATCTCTCCAGGGCCTGATCGGTGAGCTGAGCGTATTGCCGGACAGAGTGCAGCTTATATTGGATGACGAGGAAAAGATCGCTCGGTTTGGCAAATATCTATCAACGTATGATAGTGCTTTCTTCATTGCCCGGGGAATCAATTTCCCCGTGGCACTTGAGGGGGCCTTGAAGCTCAAGGAGATATCCTACATCCATGCCGAGGGCTATCCTGCAGGGGAGATCAAGCATGGCCCCTTCGCCTTACTCACACCCGATACCCCGGTCATCGCCATTACTGCCAGGGATGATACATATGAAGCAATGCTGGCAAATATAAAGGAGATAAAGGCCAGGGAATCACCAGTGATTGCCCTGGCTGGTGAAGATGATGAGGACATAGAACAATTCGTAGACCACGTCATCCGTGTACCCGGTGTTAGTTCTATATTATCACCGGTGATTAACTCGGTTGCTTTGCAGCTCCTGGCCTATTATGCCGCTAAAGAGAGGGGCTGCCCTATAGACATGCCCAGGAACCTGGCAAAGAGCGTCACCGTGAAGTGAAATGCCATCATGGGTGGGTGTAGAACATCATTCCATCCTGATACATGAAGGGAAATCAGATGAAAGCTTTGATACTGGCTGGTGGCACCGGCACACGACTCAAGCCCATTACCCATACCGTCGCCAAGCAGCTTCTCCCTGTAGCCAATAAACCCATTCTTTTCTATGTCCTGGACCAGGTAATAGAATCAGGAATTACCGATATCGGCATTATCGTTTCGCCGGAGACGGGCAACCGGATAAAGGAGGTTGTAGCGGATGGCTCGAAGTGGCAGGCTAAAATTACCTACATTTTACAGCCGGAGCCCTTGGGACTCGCTCATGCTGTGGAAACAGCCCAGGACTTCCTTGGCAGCTCCTCCTTTCTCATGTTCCTCGGCGATAATCTAATTCAGGGCGGTGTCAAGGCTTTCGTTGACGAATTCAATAGCCTCAGGCCTGATGCGTTGGTTCTGCTGAAGGAGGTTAGCGACCCCCGTTTTTTCGGTGTTGCCGAGCTCGATCCCTCGGGTAAAGTGGTGCGGCTGGTGGAAAAGCCGAAAGAACCCAAGAGCAACCTTGCCCTGGTCGGTGCCTATCTTTTCACGCCTGAAATCCACAGGGCAATAGCTCAGATTAAGCCATCCTGGCGAGGGGAACTGGAAATAACCGATGCCATCCAGAAGCTCTTTGACCTGGGGAAGACGGTTCAAAGCCACATCCTGAAGGGCTGGTGGCTGGATACCGGGAAGAAGGATGACCTGCTGGAGGCAAACCGGGTGGTGCTCGACGATCTGCTGCAGCCGAGTATCAAGGGCGATGTTGATTCTAAGAGCCAGGTCGCGGGAAGGGTTGAGATTAGAGAAGGGGCTAAGATAGAAGGGAGCACCGTTCGAGGCCCCGTATCCATTGCTGAGAGGTGTCAGATCAGGAATTCGTTAATAGGCCCCTTTACAAGCATAGGCGCTGGCACAGTAATAGAGGATTCATCCATAGAGCACTCGGTTATTTTAGAAAATAGCCGTATTTATCGCATTGAGCGTCTGGAGGATAGTATCATAGGCAGCGGGGTCGAACTCCAGAAAGCGGACGAAAGATTCAGGGCGATAAAACTCTTTGTCGGCGATGATGCCAGAATAGAACTTTAAGAGGTCAAGATGGACTACTTATTCGGTGTCAAGGTGCAAAAGCTCCGCCTCATCCCTGATGAGCGGGGTTGGCTTATGGAGATGATGCGCCGGGACTGGGAGGTGTTTGACAAATTTGGGCAGGCGTATGTGACCACCTGCTATCCGGGTGTAATCAAGGCCTGGCACTACCACAAGCTTCAGATCGACCACTTCACCTGCGTTCATGGTGTTGCCAAGCTCGCCCTCTACGATGCCCGTGAGGACTCTACGACAAGGGGCATGATAAACGAGTTTTACATCGGGACCCTGAATCCTATCCTGGTAAAGATCCCATCCCTCATATATCATGGCTTTACCGCTGTGGGAAATGAGATAGCTATGATTGTCAACTTCCCCACCGAGCTCTATAACTATGAAGAGCCCGATGAGTATCGTCTCCCCTACGATGATCCATCCATCCCCTACAAATGGGAGGTAAAGATGGGATGAAGGTGCTTGTCGCCGGTGCTGGGGGGATGCTGGCAAGAGACCTCACTATCTGCCTTTCAGAGCGGGGATATGAAATTGTGGCACTACCCCATAATGAGCTCGATATTACCGATCTCAAGGCTGTTAGAACCGCGGTGGATGAGTTCGAGCCTGAGCTTGTAATTAACTGCGCTGCCTATACCAAGGTGGATGAGGCGGAGAAAGAGGAGCCCCAGGCGCTTTTAGCAAACGGATTCGGTGTTCAGAACATCTGCCTTGCCTGCCAGCAGAGGGACATCCCTTTAGTCCATTTCAGTACCGACTATATCTTCGACGGTGTCAAGGAAGGACCTTATACAATCTATGATGAGCCCAACCCCATAAGCGCCTACGGTCGCTCAAAGCTACTCGGTGAGAGGTATCTACTGTGGCTTCTCAGCAGGTTTTACCTCATTCGCACCAGTTGGCTATTTGGACTCCATGGTAAAAACTTTATAGAGACCATGACGGAGCTCGGGCAAAGAGAAAAGCAGATATCTGTGGTAAAGGACCAGAAAGGGTGCCCCACCTGGAGCTACCACCTCGCTCAGGCGGTTGTTGAGCTTATCGAAACGAGGCGCTACGGGATTTACCACATCACAAACTCCGAGCCTACCACCTGGTACGACTTCGCCAGGGAGATCTTCAGGATCTGCGAAATGGACGTGGAGGTTCTTCCGGTTACCTCGGATCAGGTTCCCAGACCGGCAATGAGACCTCAGAACAGCATCCTTGACCCTTTCCCTCTTCCCCGGGTCTTAGGCAGGGAAATGCCTTCCTGGAGGGAGGCGCTTAAGGAGTATATCGAACGAAGAGATACCAGGGGATAGCTGTCCGACTTGCGGGAGGGGGCTTTAGTCTCGCAACAAGGGGAGTGCGGCGGGAGTGGGATTAACGATAACTCCCGTAATGACCTTAATCCGTGAGTTCAGATTCAAAGGGCCGCCTGATGGTTGCTAATCCAAGCGGATCAGCTTAGATTTGCGTTCGACTCTTATAAGGGGTCATCATCCGGCTTGACCGGATGATCCAGGAAGCATGCTGAGCCAGTTTCTGGATTGCCCGATCAAGTCGGGCAATGACAGTACAGTAGGAGGCGGGCAGTGACAGGTACTGTAGGAGATGGGCAATCTTCTCTTTCGATCCACGGATTAAGGTAATGATCAGGTCGATTATTATTAATAGAGAAGAGGGGGATAGAGGGGCCCTATGTCTTTGCGAGGACCCTGCTTTATCGGGGGACGAAGCAAGCCTTGTGGAGGTGAGAGAAAGCGAGATTGCTTCGCTCCACTCGCGATGACAAGAGTGATTGTTGATTGAAGAGAAAGGGACAAGGGGGTGAGGTTAATCAAATGATGAGGCTACTTGTAACCGGAGGCGCGGGCTTTATTGGCTCCAATTTCGTTCACTATATGCTTGAGCAGCATCCCGACTACCATATACTGGACCTCGATGCCCTAACCTATGCCGGAAGCATGGAGAACCTGAAGGAGATAGTGGAAAATCCCGGTCACAGGTTTATTCAAGGCAGGATCGAGGATGGGAAGCTGGTGGACGGGCTTATGCCAGGGGTCGATGCGGTCATAAACTTCGCCGCCGAGTCCCATGTCGATAGGAGCATCGTTGAGCCCCAGGTCTTCATTACGACCAATGTCCTGGGGACTCAGGTATTACTCGATGCGGCGCTCAGGCACGAGGTCAAGCTTTTCTGCCAGATTTCAACCGACGAGGTTTATGGAGCCGTTGAGCTTGACTCGGCGGAGCGATTCATTGAGGAATCTCCCATACGTCCCAATTCGCCCTACTCCGCCAGCAAGGCCTCCGCCGACCTCCTGGTCCGGGCATACTACCGAACCTACGGGCTGCCCGTGGTTATCTCCCGCTGCACCAATAACTACGGACCGAGGCAACATGCTGAGAAGTTCATCCCCACGGTGATTCTCAGTGCCCTGCGGGGTAAGCCGGTCCCTATCTACGGCGATGGCCTGTATGTGCGGGACTGGATTCATGTCCTTGACCACTGCCGGGCGATAGACCTTATCCTGCACAGAGGGAAGGTTGGCGAGGTCTATAACATCGGGGGCGACAATGAGTGGGCTAATATCGAGCTTGCGCGAGAAATCCTGCAGATTACCGGCAAACCAGAAAATCTGCTTCAGTCTGTACCCGATCGCCCCGGTCACGACAGGCGCTATACTCTGAGCAGCGAGAAGCTAAGGCGTGAGCTGGGCTGGAAGCCTGGGGTTCCCTTCGACCAGGGCCTCAGCGAGACTGTCCGCTGGTATTCAGAGATAAATAAGTGACCAAGTATGTTATGTTTGTTGCCACTGCAAATGCATAGCCGGTGCAGGCGATATAGAGCAAAGCCTTCTTGCTGACACATCTCCCAGTCGGTGCAAATACAGCCTGTATGTGTTATGATATATGCCTAATCGGCATCCAGTATAAATATGTAGTCCCCACCTACCGATTCAAAGGCTGTCCTTATTGCCCTGCCTTTCCCCCTGAGTGGTTCCGTTATAACCCGCGCTCCCTTTGATTCGGCGATCTCCCTGGTCTTATCGGTGCTCCCATTATCAAAGACGATGACCTTAGCCCGGTAGCCCTTCCCTTGTATCTCCTCCATAGGCACTTCATCGATGACCTTCCCGATCGTCTCCTCCTCATTCAGTGCAGGGAAGATTATAGAGACCTCTTTCATTGCCTTTTTCTCACGCTGGGGATTACCTTATTTTACATAATCGCAGAGAAGCGAACTATTGCTATAATACCACAAACCTTTTCCTCTAAGCCAGACTGGAATGTGGAGGGCTATAGGGCGTGCTTAAGCACCACAATCTCTGTGGCTGCGGGGAGCTTGTCGGATTTAAGCTCCACCTCAGCGGTGTCCAGTCGCTTCACATTGGTCTTAACAGCCAGGAAGGGCTCGACATCGCTTACCGGGAAAGTGGGGCACCTGTCGGTTTGATAGTGCATGGGGATAACCACGCGGGGCTGAACCTGATCGACGATACGGTGTGCTCCAGCAGCATCGAGGGTGAAGTTCCCTGCCATAGGGGTGAGCAGGACATCAACCTCACCGATAGCGGCGATCTGCTTGTCGCTGAGTTGATGCCCCAGGTCGCCGAGGTGACATAACCTTATGCCGTCCACGGTAAAACAGAATATGTTATTCGGGCCCCGCTTCTTGCCGCCGTTATCATCGTGATAGCTTGCTATCCCGATAAACTCGATGCCTTTCACCTGATGCCTACCGGTGCCCCTCACCACCCGGGGGCTGCCGGGAACACTCTTGACATAGTTATGGTCGGGATGCTCGTGGCTTACCACCACGATGTCGGCCGCATCCTCTATTTTGCCATAATCGACCCCGAATGTCCCCGGCTCGAAGGGGTCGGTAATGATCTTGACCCCTTCCTCCGATGTAATAAGAAAAGCGGCGTGACCAAGCCATTTTAGCTTCATTTTTATCCCTCCTTTTTGGTACTACTCAATATGCTCTACTACTTGGAAGCTCGCTTTCTAAAGCATGGCCATTAGTTCATTCTAACCTTGCTTAATGTTCGGAAAATTCGAAGTGCTATTTCTGCTATCCCTATTTATAGGCTAAGATGAGGTTGACTAGGGTTCTAACCGCAACACCGGTTGCCCCCTTTACTAGGTGGTTTCGGTCCTTCTCGGCGCGTGAAGGACCGGCAATATCCAGGTGTACCCAGGGTGTCTGCTCAACGAATTCGGCGAGGAACTGGGCCGCGGTGATCGCACCCCCCCATCTGCCCGCGGAGTTCTTGGTGTCGGCGACATCGCTCTTGTTCTGCTCCCTGTACTCCTCATACATGGGCATCTGCCAGATGTACTCGCCAGCCTCCTCACCCGCCTTGAGCACTTTATCCATTAGATCCTGATTATTGCCAAAGGCGCCGGTGCAGAGATCGCCTAGGGCGATGTGACATGCACCTGTGAGCGTGGCGATGTCTACCACCGGGGAAAGCCCCAGCTTGAGAGCATAACTGAGGGCATCGGCCAGGATGAGCCGCCCCTCGGCATCGGTGTTCACGACCTCGATGGTCTTGCCATTTAACGCCCGTATAATATCCCCGGGCTTTAGGGCTGCACCGTCCGGGAGGTTCTCCGTTGCGGGCACTAGCGCGGTGACACTAACCTCGGGCCCGAGCTCGCCGATGGCACGCATGACAGCGATAACGGCAGCGCCACCGGCCATGTCCCCCTTCATGTCTCCCATCCCCTCTGATGGCTTGATAGAGATACCCCCGGAGTCGAAGGTTATACCCTTGCCCACAAGGCCCAGGGGGCTTCTTTGAGGATCGCCACCCTTATAGCTGAGAACGATAAGCTTTGGCGGCTGCCTGCTTCCCCGGGATACGCCAAGGAAGGCATCCATCCCCAGCTTTTCCATATCCGCTTGCTCCAGGATGCGGCACTCGAGCCCCCACTCACCGGCAACCCTTTGCGCCACCTCCGCCATATGGGTAGGGGTCATATAGTTGGCCGGCTCGTTGGCCATGTCCCGGGCCAGGCTTGTGGCCTCTGCCGTTATCCGTCCCCTGGCGCACCCCCGCTTAAGCAAAGCGAGCTTTTCCTCCTCCCGCTCGACGATGAGCAGTTGCTCGATCTCCCCCTCCTCCGCTTCTTTGGTTTGGTGCTTGAGGAAGGTGTAAAGGCCTAACATAGCGCCCTCTGTTACCGCCTGGGCCGACTTCTCAACGTCTATACCCCCCACGCCTGCGCCGTGAGCAATGGTGGCCACCTGCGTCGCGCCAACCTTTCTGAGGAAGCGACACGACTCGGCAGCAACCCCCCGAATCACGGATAGGGTTAGTTCCTTTTCCTTCCCCAGGCCAGCGACGACCACCCGCTGCGGCGCGATCTTACCCATGCTATGAATCAGGGTCATTTGGTTGCGCTTTCCCTTGATCTCCCCCTCAGCGATGAGCTGGGTAATAAGCCCGCCAAGTGCCTTATCTACCGCTGCCGTAGCACCGCTGGTTTTTTTCATCCCTTCAAAGAGATTAACTATGATGGCACTTACGGGTAGCCCGGTGATATCTCCTGATACAACCTTAACCTCCATCTGCTTATTCCTCCTCGTTGGTTTTGCCTATTTCGAGCCTACTGTAATTGAGATATCGGCTCATTACTGGTGGGGCTCCGGTACTGAACCCACTGAAATTACTAAAATTTAGCGATTCACCTCACGTACGATCCTATCGATTGCCGGGGTGATATCCCTGGAAGTATCGACAGCGAAGTGATTTCGTCGAATGCGCTGGGAAGTGGCGCTCATCTGCCGGTAGACACTCCAGTCAGCCTCGGATTTGTCGTCTGGGTCTAGGCTCAAGAGTCGGTCCTTAAGGCGCTGACGCACTAATTCAGGGGGTGCCTCAACACGTACCAGAATCAGCCTGGCCCCCGCGCTTTCAGCGATGTGATAGAGGCGCTCCCGGTGGCGCTCGATCAGGTTTGTGGAGTCGAGGATAAGCGGGATGCCTTTTCCAAGCAGTTCTTCAATGAGCATGTAGCAAGCCTGAAACAGGCGGTCGCTTTCGCCGCGACTATAGTTTGGGGTGAGGAAAAGGGATTGTCTCATTGCATCGCTCTCCAGGATGGGGAAAGTTGGAGAATTGGGGTTTGCGGAGGGCGAAGATGAAGCTATGGGTCGGGGGGGGAGAGATAAAAGGCGCTCGGCAAGCCGGCGGCAGAGGTAGGATTTACCACTTCCTGGCAGGCCACTTACCACGATGAAGGCCGGGTTGATGGTTGGCTCGGGCAATTCGCCCAGGCTTTCCCTCAGTCGCTCCACATCTCTTCTAGTTTGGGTATCTTCCATGTGTCTTTTCTCTCTTTACGTCCCTTTCGCCTTTTATCAATTGTCGCATGCCGGTTTTATTGCCATATCATGGGCTATCTGGGAACATAAAGGGATTTCACCATAGGTGTCGAGGCTTTGTACTTATCCAGGAAGTTCTCACCTTTTCCCACCCGCCCTGAAATGTATTTCTGCCCCCGATATATCGGGGAGACCCCTGCCAGAGGGGAAAATCCCTTCTGGAGCCCCCTTTATAACTTCGTCTCAGTAAAACCAATGTACATAGCGGATGTTTTTTACTCCACTTGTCCCCAAGGTTGATTTATCGCAAAACGTCTTGCAGTGATAAGTTGTCTAAAAACACGATATAAAGTGTCACCCATCTATATGAGCCAGATTGCTGCCTGAGGTTTCGCTTAGCTTGAGCTTGAAAATAATGGGTTTCTCATTCCTCAGTATAAAAGGTGATGGCAAGCACTCCCGGGCCGGCGTGAACCCCCATACCGGGGGTGAACTCGGTTAGATAAAGCTCAACACAGTTAAATCGGGAGGCAATATCAGCCTTGAGTTTCTCCCCATCCTCCAGCTCATCGGCATGGTGCACGATGACATGCACCGGGGAGTCTCCAACCCGTTCTGCCATAATGTCCATGAGTTGCTTTACTGCCTTTGTCTTGGTCCGGGGACGCGCTACCGGCATCGTTTCTCCTGTGGAAGTAGCATGCTCCACGACTGGCTTTATCTTTAATAGAGAGCCAGCCCAAGCCTGTGCCCTGCCGGTGCGACCGGTTCTGGCCAGATAGAAGAGGGTATCCAACATCGCTATGAAATGTACCCTGGGCATCATACCGCGTGCCACCTCAGCCACCTGAGCCATGTCTGCCCCCTGGCTGGCAGCGCGAGCTGCCTCCAAGACTATAAGCCCCAGGGCGCCGCCCACCGCCCGGCTATCTAGCACGTCGATGGCAGTGTTGGTTAGCACCTCTTTGGCCACATCTCTAGCTACCAGCGCGGTATCGTAGATTTTGCTTTGTTGCGATGTGAGTGTGATACAGAGTATGCTTTCTGCCTGCTCGCTCAACCGGCGATAGGCACCGAGGAAATCACCTGCCGAAGGGGTGGAGGTGGTGGGGAGATTCTCCCTACGTCGCATAATCCTGTAGACTTCACTGGGGCTCATGTCGATCCCGTCGCGATAGCTCTTGCCTTCAAAGATTATCATGAGTGGCACTATACAGATGTCATACTTCGCCACCAGTTCTTCAGGTATGCAAGCGGTGCTGTCGGTAACAATGCCAACCTTTCTCATCATATCCTCCTCAATCGACGTAAAAGGCGAGTCCGATTAGTCACCTACCTGTAGTATAGCCCATTATCGGGCTGAATTCACTGATCCAGAGGTCGCAGCAGTCAAACTCCGATGTGCTACCCGTTCCTTGAGCCTCTGGGCTTCCTCAAGCGCATCTGCATGCACTACCGCTACGTGTACCGGGCTTTCCCCAACCTTCTCTCGCATTATTCGTATGCTTCGTTTTGCACCGCGCTCTTTGGTCCTGACTAGGCCTACAAAATCTACTGCACCATCGGATATGCTGATTATCGGCTTTATACTCAAGGCGGAGCCTATCCTCTCCGCAATCTTTGGGATACGCCCCGATCGATATGCATGTCGTATGGTTTCCATAAGGGCTAGGAGATTGACCTTATCCCTCACATTCTCCGCGGCTTTAATGGCCTCGGTCATTTCCTTACCCTTCTCTATGGCCATTGCTGTTGCCAGGACGACAAACCCCTCGGCAGCAGCGCGGGTCCGGGAGTCTAAAATCTCGATAGCGGTCCGAGGAATCTCCTGCTTAGCCTGCTCTTTTGCCAGTTGGGCCGTATCGTGAAGTGCGCCGGGCTTGGCTGAGAGGGTGATACAAATAATGCTCTGCGCTCTCGTGCTTAGCTCGCGGTAGGCCTCAAGATAATCCGCCGGGGAGGGCGCCGATGTGCTAAAGTGATTGGGGTCCCTTTCTAAAAGATGGTAGGCCTCTGTGGGGCTTATGTCCAGATACTCTTTGTATAAACTGCCATCGAAGTGGATGTTTGAGGGAACTATCCGAATCCCGTAACGCTCTACCATCTCTCTGGTGAAGCAGGCTATGCTATCGGTGATAAGGGCGATCTTATCCATGCTAATTGAGCCCCCGCTGGGTTTGCCCCGCTGCGCCCTAATAGTGTTTGATCGCGATGGCGTCTAAATAATAGCGCGCGGGTCCTTTTAAATCGCTCCCTCCGTTAGTTAAGATAGAAGGCTGGCAATGAGTAGCAGAATAATGATCGCAATCATGGGTGTGATATCTGCCATGCCCAGTCGGGGAACGATGCGACGCAGTGGCGCCAGGATAGGCTCGGTTATCCGGTCCAGGAAAAGCACTACCTGGCTATTGGGGGAGGTGGCAAACCAGGAGAGAATCGCCCGCACGAAAATGATGATGGCAAGCACTTGACATAATATAATAACGATTTCGATGAAGGTGTCCATTTATCTACTAAGCGCCTTCGCTTTTTCATGTGCGGCAATCACCGCACGCAAGAGAAGGTCCCTCAGCCCTCCATCCTCCAGCTTTAATATAGCCTGTTCGGTGGTACCCCCTGGGGATGTAACCATGTCCCTTAACTCCTTGGGAGGTTTGCCTGTTTCCTTGGCAAGGAGAGACGCCCCAACAACGGTCTCCAGCACCAGCTCCTCTGCCATCTCGTGGGGCAGCCCGATGTGCATTGCAGCATCGACTAGCGCCTCGATGACCAGGAATATATAGGCTGGGCCGCTGCCACTAACCGCAGTCGCCATATCGATGTATTTCTCATCGGGCACATATATCTCCCTGCCCAGTGCCCCCAGGATGGACCGGGCAATCTCTTTCTGGCGCTGGCTCACCTCGCGTGATGAGGTCCATACGCTCATCCCCTCGCCGATCTGAGCGGGGGTATTGGGCATGGCACGGATTACGGAGCGGTGACCCAGGCCTCCGGTGATGGTTGCTATCGCCGCCCCGGCGACGATGGAGAGAGCAAGCTGGCCGTGTGTAAGGTGACCATGTAGTTTGGGCATAAGCCCGGCTAAATTCTGGGGCTTAATCGCGATAACGATAACGTCGGCTCCTTCCACAGCAATGCCATAATCACCCGTCACCCCAACCCCGTATGCCTTTTCCAGGCTCGATAGGCGCGCGGCGCTGATATCATTAGCCATGATTCCTTGAGGCGTTGTAAGCCCTTTACCAAGAATCCCCCTTATCATCGCCTCCCCCATGACCCCACCGCCGATAAAGGCAATCTTCATGCGCTATCCTCCCTCCTCCAGTATCTCTCTTATCTCTTCTTGAGATTTATCCTTTAAGGATACGTGCTTTTGGCACTGCACGTCACGAAAGCCTACCATTTCCTCGTCGGTATCGATCTTGCCCCCTATGAGGATAACCAGGTCATCGCCCCCTTTCCCCTTAAGCCTTTTGGTGTGATTGTAGAGTATGTCGGTCAGTATGGCAGTATTGGAATTATGGGTAGAGATCATGACAAAGGCTGCCACCCCTCCACCGCGGAAGGATGTCCCCAGACGCCTTACATCAATGGATACATCTTGAATAGCCTCTAAATCTCGTATCAGGGAATCTGGGGGTGTTTGGTGACCTGTCTGCAGCAAAACTCTTAGCTCACGCCCAGCTACCATTTTCTCCAATTAACTCCCCTTTCAGTTTTGTATATATCATTTTCCTCAACTTCGCTTGCCGAAGATAGCACGCCCGATCCTCACCATGGTGGCTCCCTCCTCCACGGCAACCTCAAAGTCATCGCTCATCCCCATGGAGAGGTGTTTCAGCCTCAAGGAGTCGCCAAGCTCTCGCAGCCTTCGAAAAATGGGTCGTACCTCTTCAGGGTCGCTCACCAGGGGAGCAATGGTCATTAGCCCCTTCACCTCCAGCCTGGGTAAGAGAGCGATCTCCTCCACAGCCTTGGGCAATTCGGCCTCTGAAAAGCCACTCTTTGGTTCCTCCCTTGAGATATTGACCTGAAGCAGCACGGGAATGGTGTTTCGAGCGCGGCCGCTCAAAGCCTCTGCTAATCTAAGTGAGTCGATGCTATGAATTATATCAAAAATCTCCACTGCTGTCTTAACCTTGTTGGTCTGAAGATGGCCCACCATATGCCAGGTGGGGTACGGCTGCAGGTTGGAAAGGCGCGCTTTCTTCTCACTCGCCTCCTGTACCCTGTTCTCGCCAATGTGCCTGATGCCTGCCTCAAGGGCGGCCTCAATGGCCTGGGCGGTTAACCCCTTGGTCACGGCAACAATGGTGATCTCCCCGGGTGGCCGCCCCGCCCTCTGTGCCGCTTGGGCAACGCGCTGCTCCACATCTAGCAGGTTTTGTGAAATACCCATATCAGCAAACCCCGCACTCATGGCATTGGGCTGGGGGGCAGGGGGGGGTCTCCTCGCCGTGGTGTGACCGATCAAGTTCCCTTTCCAGATAAGCAGGCTCAACCCCCGAATCGATATTGGCCCAGGGGAGCCGCTCATCGAGCGGGATTTGCCTGCCAATGTAGAGATCGGCATCGAGCGAAAATTCCGCAAGCGTATGCCGCCACAAGGACAGGGATTTTTTATACACCCCACCCCTCTTACCTAAACCGACCATCCGGGAAAGTACCGGGGCCAGACTCCTATCGCCTCGCGATAGCACACCCTGGACGACGCTCCAGGATATGCTCTCCGACCTGATCGCGATGCCCTTAGGCTCCAGGCTGTTTCTAAGCATGGCAAGTCGATGGGTGAGAATCTTGGCGCTGGCCATCGGAAGCCATTGGAAGGGTGTCCCTGCCTTGGGCACAAAAGGCTCGATGGTAAGGGTGAGATGACTCCCCGCTCGCCCGCGGTCAAGGCACCCCTTAAGGGAGAGAGTCAGCTTGATTATCTCATCGATATCGTCTTCGGTCTCGGTGGGCAAACCGATCATAAAATAGAGCTTGATTTGCCTGGGAGGATGTGTGGCGATCCAGCCTATCGCCTCGATGATGTCTTTCTCCGATACGCCTTTATTGATGATTTTGCGCAATCTTTCCGACCCTGCTTCCGGTGCCAGAGCCAGGGTTTGGGTGCCGCTTTCCACAAGCCCCATGAGGGCTATTCGCGAAAGGGGACGAATTCTCAGCGAGCTGATGGATAACTCTGCCCCCATTCGTTGCAATTTGTTCACCAGCTCTTCTATCTCAGGATGATCGAAGGGTGAAGCCCCCAAGAGCCCTATTCTTTTTCTATATTTCAGGCCGTTCTCAGCCTGGCTAAGCAGGTTATTCAAAGAACGAAAGCGAAAGGGGCGAAAAAGGAAACCGGCGAGGCAGAAGCGGCAGCCCCATCGACATCCACGAGCCTCCTCAATAAGGAACATATTACCAAGCTCTGTCTGGTGGGTAAGTATCACCGAGGTGGTGGCAAAGTCATCTATGTTACGCACCCACTGCCGGGAAACCGGCTTCCCAGAGTAGAGGCCGGGCACATAAACCCCGCCAAGCGAGGAGAGCGACTGTAGCATCTCATCCCTGCCACCTCCAATCCCCTCGGTTATAATATCAAGCATCGGGGGCAAGATAGCCTCCCCCTCCCCAATGGCAAAGCAGTCAAAGAAGGGTGAAAGCGGCTCCGGGTTGGCGACGATACAGGGTCCACCCGCAATCACCAGGGGGTGGGAATCGCTGCGGTCGGCAGCATATAAGGGCGTGGTGCTCCAGTTTAGCATCTCGACTACATTGAAGTAGTCCAGTTCGTAGGATATGGAGAAAGCGAGCACGGCGAAATCATCGAGGGGGTGTCCGGATTCAATACTTTTCCCATCCCCATCCCAGAATACCCGCTCGCAGACAATGTTGTCATAGCTATTGAGCAGACCGTAGATGGTCTGGAAGCCGAGGTTGGACATACCTACATAATAGGTATTGGGGTAAAGCAGAGCGATGGGGACTCTGCCGCCCCAATCCTTGAAGATTGTGCCTTGCTCCCTAGAGAGCCTTTGCCTTGCTGCTTTGTCCCACCTCATCTCACGTTATTTAGCTATCCATACACGACCCGGCCCATTTTGTCGATCTATCCAAACGCCCGAGCCCTGACACTCATAATTATATCATCATCTTCTCGCTGCCCACCATGGCAATCTCAATAGTCTGTCCGCAATTGTGACAGGTTATAGTCAAACTGACGGGGCGCTTCATCGCTCGCTCGGCGAGGGCAGTTACCATGGTATCAATATTATCCAGGCGTTGGTCCAGGGTGTTCAGACGTCGACGGATCTGTTCCAGGCTTAACTCCTGTTCTTTCAATTCCATTTCCGCTTCT
Source organism: Dehalococcoidia bacterium (assembly GCA_035528575.1). Classification (NCBI taxonomy): domain Bacteria; kingdom Bacillati; phylum Chloroflexota; class Dehalococcoidia; species Dehalococcoidia bacterium. The sequence goes on from DATKYK010000021.1 coordinate 89,948, forward strand.
CGTGCCAAATTAGCCCTCCTCAATCAGTGGCTAAGAATGAACCACCCAGTATGATTAGCACCAGTCCCACGGTAACAAGTATCCACCCACCCACCCTGAGCGCGCCGGGTTCGACATGCGAAGGCCAGCGGGTCAGGAACTCTCTCAGATCGGGGCGCTGTGAGAGACTATGGTTAAGCCCCCGCTCCTCACCCCTGGCCCATAAAAAGGAGATAATGCCCAGGATGAGAAAAAAACCTCCCATCCCCATCATGATATAGCTATCGAGATCATGCATAGCTGGAGCCTTTTTATGCCTCTAACAATCTGGTTTGTTTATCTCTCTAAGAATACTAACGATAGAACGTATCGCCTAGCTCCATAACTAAAACCCTTTGACTCGATGTAATAGCGACCTTTGAGATTGCCGAGGGAGAGTAACTCGAAATCAGCAATCACATTGTCTGAGTTGTAGGCTTCATAGATCATGGAGTCATCTTTGACAGATTTTTTATACGGAATGAAAAAAGAGTCTTTATTTGTTTTCTTGCTAGGTTGATGAGACCACAAGATTCGTAGTTTTCTTTTACTAGAATTCGGACCTTCACGAAATGTCCAAGCAATAGCTAAGCACGGTTCAGAGGCCATTTCAATGAACCGTATAGTTGTAGCGACTATGGAAGTTTGAAAGGTACGCGCTAGAGGCCAAATTGATCTTATTGAAAAGCCAGATTTCTCGGCGTATAACTTGAATGTTACCTCGGGCATTAGAAGCTCGGCGGCGCCAATATTGCAGAGAGCTTCTTCGGTGCTAATGTTTCCTTCGGAACATGAATCGAGTTTAGCGGTAGTATTGTCTGGTTTCATATCTCTGTTCATGAAAAATGTATGCGCGATCTCGTGCGCGAGAGAGAAATTTTGTCTAACCGGATGGCGAAGAACATTGAGCTTCACTTCATATCCATCTTCAAGCCTTATGAGAAGGGCATCTATCCTTCCGAGATCTGTTTTAGTGATCTTTTTTATTCCTTGAAGATGTGCATAGCGCTCAGGTAGGAAAGGAGGGTTAGCAATGCCACTCTTTTCGAGTAGCTCCCGAGCGTGGCATTGAATAACCTCGACGGGGTTGGCATAGTCAGGCACATCACTGTGCTCTCTTACACTTTTATTCTGCCGGGTTGTTACTTCTGCAACCATTAACTCAACTTCAAACAGGGACATTAGTCATCTGGTCCCTGTCCTCCTTGGTGTGCGCCGCAATGTCTACATTTTGCGCCACCATAAAACGGGGCGCCACATTTAATACAAGTATCGAGAACGGAATCAGAATTGCTAGATATGTAAAATTGCTTAGTCGCTGCAAATATCTGTTTATTAGTTGTAGCTTCTGAATCACTTCTATTATTAGGTGTTTCATCGAGTAAGGGGAACATCCTTGTACCATGAATTTCATCCTGGCCCATGGTGAATAACTTCAATAATTTATCATCGGTGAATTCTCTGCAGACTTCTTCCGTACTTAAGCCAACCGCCCTCGCGGCAAACAGCCGAGGCCTAAGGCACACCGCGAGACGTTCCAGAAACGCTCGAGAAACAACTATTTCCAAGCCGTCTTCTATTCTCGAAAGATATGCTGCTGAGAAATACATACGAGAGGCGAGTTCCGCGAGACTTAAGTCCATAGCAATTCGCGCCTTGCGAATTCCTTTACCCAACCTTCTAGCCTTAGTATCTCCTAACTTCACGTTATTATCCTCAACTGCACTTGGTATAGCCACATGCGTGGCAGATGTGACACCCCTCCTGATATACCAGCATGCCGCCGCACTCCGGGCACTGCCCGCCCACGTTCATATTCAGGTATTGCTGCTCATCCTCAAGTTCACGCTCAGCTAGAAGTTTACCCTGGGGGTAATTGACTCCTTTAAGGGATTCGGTATTATTATCACCACTCTTAAGCTGCCTTTCCAGCACACTCCCGATGGCATCGGGGCAGGACAGCACCGCGTGGCCTTGCTCCCAGGCGATGGCGGGACAGCGAATGCCCCTGAGGTGTTTTACCACCGAGGTGACATCTACCCCAGAGCGAAGAGCAAGTGATATGAGCCTGCAGATGGCTTCAAGCTGAGCCGAGGCACAGCCCCCCGCCTTCCCCAGGCTGGAGAAGACCTCGCAGACCCCGTGTTCATCGGAGTTCACCGTTACATAGATATTGCCGCAACCAGTGGCTACCTTCTCGGTAACACCCCTGGTGGTCCTGGCTCGCCGCCTGGGGGCCCTGGGGACCAATGTATCGACCTTTTCCCCCTCAGCGAGGCTCAGCACCTGCCTATCCTTGCTCCTGTCTCGATAGATGGTGATCCCTTTACACCCCTCGGTATAGGCGAGCATATATGCTTGGGCCACATCCTCCCTGGTGGCGCTGTGTGGAAAGTTTATAGTCTTGGACACTGCATTATTGGTCGATTTTTGAAAAGCGGCCTGCATCCTGACGTGCCATTCGGGGCTGATGTCATGGGCGGTGACAAAGAACCTTCTAATGTCTTCGGGGATAATATCCATATCTTTAATAGAGCCCCGCTTGGCCAGTTCCTTCATAAGCTCTTCGCTATAGAATCCCTCCCTCTTGGCCACTTCCTCAAAGAGTGGGTTCACCTCCACCAGTTTATCGCCATCCAATATGTTGTGCACATAGCTCAGTGCAAATAGCGGCTCGATGCTGCTTGAACAGCCGGCAATGATGCTCAGGGTGCCGGTGGGGGCGATGGTGGTTCTGGTAGCGTTCCTTACCCTATGGCCGCCGGGAACATCGTAAACGCTCCCTTCAAAGGAGGGGAATACACCCCTCTCCTCTGCCAGTGCCATCGATGTCTCTGTCGCCTTTTGATTAATAAACTTCATGAGCTCATCAGCGACCCTGAGGGCATCATCCGAATCATAGGGAATTCCTAACTTAATCAACATATCGGCGAAACCCATCACCCCAAGGCCGATCTTCCTCGTCTTTTGGGTCATCTTCTCGATCTCGGGAATGGGGAAGCTGTTCTTATCGATCACATTGTCCAGGAACCTGACGGCTGTTGTTACTGTCTTGGCCAGCTTATCATAGTCTATAGCGGGCTTCCCTTCATCGAGCATCCGCGAAAGGTTTATCGAGCCCAGGTTGCAGGACTCGTAGGGGAGGAGGGGCTGCTCCCCGCAGGGGTTGGTGCTCTCGATTTTACCGAGGTGTGGGGTAGGGTTATTATCCTCATCGTTCATGCGGTCGATGAAAACCAGGCCCGGGTCGCCGGTTCGCCACGCCAGGTCCACGATCTTATCGAAGAGCTCCCTGGCGTTGAGCTTATCATGAATTGATTTATCACGGGGGTTTATCAGGTCATAGTCGGTGCCATCTACAACTGCCTTAATAAATTCACCGGTTGCCGCCACAGAGAGGTTGAAGTTGGTGAGGGTGTTGCCATTTTCCTTAGCGGTGATGAATTGCTCGATATCGGGATGATTGACGTTTAAGATAGCCATGTTGGCGCCACGGCGCATCCCCCCCTGCTTGATGACATCGGTGGCCGCATCGAAGGCTTTCATGAAGGAAACGGGACCGCTGGCAAACTTACCGGTGGACCCCACCATATCGCCCTCTGGCCTTAACCTGGAGAAGGAGAAGCCGGTGCCGCCGCCGCTCTTGTGAATAAGCGCGGTGTATTTTATCGCGTCGAAGATGCATTCCATGGAATCCTCGATAGGGAGGACGAAGCAGGCGGAGAGTTGTTGCAATTCCCGGCCGGCATTCATCAGGGTAGGGGAGTTGGGCAGAAAATCAAGATTGGCCATCGCCCGATAGAACTTCTCCTCCCAGGCTGTAATATCCACTTCGGGGTCGTAGTTGAGCTCGGCTGAGGCGATATTATGGGCCACGCGATGGAACATATCCTGGGGTGTTTCGACCTGATCCTTGCTATCCGTTTTCAGGTATCTCTTCTCCAGAACCCTCATTGCATTTTCCGAGAACCCGGCAGGTTCGGCTTTCGTTGACCCTAATTTCTTCAGCGGAGTAACCCTGCGGTCCTCAGCCGGCTGCTCCTTCCGTTTCGATTCGGTGGGGTGTATTACAACCTCCATTTCACTCCCTTCAGCTTCACTTCCTTCAGCGATAATTAGCTTCACCATTGATTGAATTTCAGCCGGCCTCAGTCGCGACTCGGGGATGGCGCCCTCCATTCCGGGAAAGCTCTGATAGGTTTGCTCCAGGCGCTGGATCACCTGTTCGGTAACTCGTTCCACCACCTCCCTATTCGAGATACCCAGAGAATCGGCGGCGCTAAACACAACGCGCGCGATTCTGTCACGGAGGTGAGGTGAGCCATTATTTCTACTCGAATTGGTTGCCATGACTTTTCTCCCATCTTACGTTGATGGCATTAGTCTGTTGCTTCTCCCCCGCTTTCTTTTACCAATTGCATTAAGCTCCTTATCGGAGAAATTGGGGAAGAGGGGGAGCTGGGTGGTGGAACTACGGGGCAGGCTGAGCCTGGCATAAGCATCTGCCTCTTCCCGCACCTCTTCGATGTCGTCGAAGGCGCGATATACGCTGGCGAAACGTATGTAGGCGATGCCATCGAGCTGGCGCAGTCGCTCCATCACCATATCCCCGATAACCGAGGCAGCTACCTCTCCCTTACCCGACTTACGAAGTCGATCCTCGATGTCAGCTACTATTTGCTCGATGGTGTCCTTAGAGACCGGGCGCTTGATGCAGGCCTTTCTAATCCCTCCCATTACTTTATCACGCCTGAACTCCTCGCGCTGCCCATTCTTCTTGATCACCAGCAGTGAGACCGTATGAAGCCGCTCGTAGGTAGTATAGCGAGCCCTACACCCGAGGCACTCGCGGCGTCGTCTTACTGCCTCAATCACATCGCGGGAGTCAATGACCTTGGAATCATCATGACCACAATAAGGACATCTCATGGCACGAAAATACACTATATAGGGCGGTGTTGCTATAATAACACAATATATAGTAATTGTCAATGCTTTTGGCTTCCAGGACATTAGTGACTGAGCACTGCTACACCAGCCTGAGTGAGATTTTTTAGTTATTCTTTGTTTGTCACGAAAATGAAGCTTCGGGTAGTTCGAGGGTTACCTTGTAAACCGGGCGTTCGATTCGATAGTTTTTAGTTGGAGTGGTCAAGTATATGGTCGCTTCGGTAAAAGTAGTTAACTCCTATTCGTTGCATCAATGATAAGTAAAGCACCCCTCAGATTGCTGAGGGGCATCTGAAGGCTCTTCGAATGTGCATAGTTGGAAGGAGTTCTCAGTGTGGGTTTGATATTAAATGGTATATATCCAGAACTCGTACTCCTCCGCATCCCGTAGGAAATATATCCTCAAGTACTGCGAGACTCCCTCGCCCAACATGTGCTTCCTGTACTCGTTTACCCGGACTGGCTGGTACTCAGGGTCACAAACGTTATGCTTCGCATTTCTACTCCCCATGCCGCAGTTATGCGCGAAAGGGGTTTAATAATGCAGGAGCCACTGGCTAGACTTGCGGCGAGCCGCTTTACACTCGCCAGCTTGCGGGGATTCAGCGGGGGTTCTATTAACCCAGTCACCGGCCGATGTAAACCTATTCTTAATCCCCCAGCAGTGCCTTTTAAAATCGGCATGCTTGTATTGTGAGGACCCAATGTGGGCCGGAGCATCGGCAGAACTGTGGGCCCGGGATGAGGAATCAATCTAACCTTGATATGTATTTCTGCACCGAAAGGTCAGTGAAAGTCCTTAAGCAGGGGAGTTCCCCACTGGAATTCCGTTATAGCTCCTGTCTGGTTAAACCCATATAGCGCGAGTTTGCTCTGCTCCACTCGGCGCCAGGGTTTCTTCATGGCAAGGTTCCCTGCAATTTCAGTTAAAGCAAAATCCGCAACACTGAGTATTCCCAAGCTATCCGCGAGCCGGATGGTACTTTTAGCGCTCGATATAGGGACAAGAGAGCCGCAGTCGCTCTGGCGACTACGGCTCTATATGGTCCCGGTTTGACCGGGAATGCTAGCGAACAAGGGTGCGGAAATGTGAGTTATTCTTGATGACAGGGGCTTCTACCTGATGTCTTCTGACCAGCGGGCGCCTTAGGATGGTGGGAATATCCAACTCCTGCTCACTCTCCGCGCTCTGGAGAAGACGACGCAACTCCTCGTCTTTGCGTACCGTTTTACTCCCGGTGCCATAGAAGCCGGTGGCGATCAGTGTCAGTTTTACCTCGTTATCCATCGAGGGATCGAGGCTTACGCCGAATATGATGTTCGCCTCGGGGTCTACTGCCTTGCCGATGATCTGAGCTGCCTCGTTGACCTCAAAGAGGGTCAGGCTACTGCCGCCGGTGATATTAAAGAGAACCCCCTTGGCCCCCTCTATGGAGACATCCAGAAGTGGGCTGGCGAGGGCTGCCTCAGCGGCATCGACGGCGCGATGCTGACCACTGCCATTACCGATGGACATCCAGGCTGGACCAGCATCCTTCATCACCGCATTGACATCGGCGAAGTCGAGATTGATCATCCCCGGTACCGTTATCACCTCGGCAATGGCCTGAACCGCATGCATGAGAACATCGTCGGCCATCCTGAAGGCGCTGTCTACCGCAGTCCGCTGGTCGCAGAGGGCAAGCAGGCGGTCATTGGGGACGGTGATCAGGGTATCCACCTTGTCAATCAGCCGTTCGATACCATCTTCAGCCACCGTGGTGCGATGCGTCCCTTCGAAGGCGAATGGTTTGGTGACCACGGCAATGGTGAGCGCGCCCGCTTCTTTGGCAAGCTCCGCAACCACCGGAGCGGTGCCGGTACCGGTACCGCCACCCATGCCAGCGGTGATAAATACCATGTCACAATCGTTGACGCATTCGCGTAGCTCATCGCGGCTCTGCTCTGCGGCTTTAAGGCCCAGCTCGGCGTTACCCCCAACACCCAATCCTCTGGTCAACTTCTCCCCGATCTGAATACGGGCAGGTACCTCGGTACCGAGCAAGGCCTGGGAATCGGTGTTAATCCCGATGAAGTCCACACCTTGAATATCTGCCTGGATCATGCGGGTGATCGCATTGCAACCACCACCTCCAAGGCCTAAGACCTTAATCTTTGCTGGGTTAGGAACAAAGTTCGTTCTTGCCATGTTTTCCTCCTTTCCTTAGTGTATAACTATTCTCCTCATTCGGATAACGAAGCGCTTGAGGGTTTCGCTGAGTCCGCGATTTTGCCAGCTTTCCTCGCCTGTGTGCTTCTTGGAACCCCAGAGTGCCAGGCCAACGCTGGTGGCGTAGGCCGGGTCGGGTAGGATATCAGTGATACCGTAAACGCCGGTGGGCACGCCGACACGCACCGGCAATCCCAGCACCTCTCGTCCCATTGTTTCTATTCCCCTAAGATTGGCGCAGCCCCCGGTGAGCACCAGCCCTGCGGGTACACTCTTGACATGATCTGAGGGTAGCTCTAAAGCGATCAAGTTTAGAATCTCCTCCATCCGTGCCCTGATTATATCATTGAGGTCTTGATAGGAGACGCCGTAGCCGTTCTCCATACCCATCATAGTATTAGCTTCTTCCTCTTCGCCATTGTAGAGGGGCATCACGGTGCCATACTTCCGCTTCATCACCTCAGCGACGTCAAAGGGTAGCCCCAGACCAATAGCGATGTCCCGGGTAAGCTGATAGCCCGCCACGGGGAGGATGGAGGTGTGACAGATGCTGCCCTCCTTGAAGATAGCGATGTCTGTGGTGCCACCGCCAATATCGGCGAGGACTACTCCTGCGTCCCGCTCGTCGGGCCTTATCACCGCCTGGGCGCTGGCCAGCGGTTCCAGAATCAGATCTTCGATTTCAAGGCCTGCGCCCCGGATGCACTTGACCAGGTTCTGGACAGAGCTTACGGCAGCGGTTATGACGTGGGTTTCCACATCCAGCCTGAAGCCGTGCATCCCAACCGGATTCTTAACGCCGACCTGACCATCTAGGGCGTAGCCCCTGGGGATAACGTGGAGCAGCTTCCGGTCGTTAGGGACGGTGAAGGTGCGGGCGGAACGGAGGACACGCTTCAGGTCATCCGAGCGCACCAGACGGTCACCACGAGAGATAGAGACCACCCCTTTTCTATTGAGGGAGGTTATATGCCTGCCGGTGACACCCACATATGCCGATTCCATTCTGAACCCGCTGGCCTGCTCTGCCTTGCGCACTGAACTACGTATCGACTCCCTTGCCTCAGTGATATTCACCACCAGACCCTTGTGTAGGCCCCTGCTGTGGGTAACACCAACCCCCAGAACCTGGAGGTCCCCGCCATGGCCGGCTTTAGCCATGATGCTGCAGACCTTGGTGGTTCCCACATCGATACAAGAAATTATTTCGCTCTTTGCCATCTACCTCCTCCTTTTGAGTTAATTTTTTTAACAGCCCTTTTTGTATCGAACCCTTTGTATCGAACCCATTACATCATGTCACCCCCTTATTATATTAGGCGGGGAGTGTCGCTGCCCATAACCTTGGGCTCGAAGCAGACGGTCTAATAATCCCGCCACTGGGCAGTACACTGTCCGATATTCCTTCCATAAATATAAAACCACTAAATACGCTCAGCCACTCTCATTTTGGCACTGCGACTGCGCGGATTTGCCTGGATCTCGGTGTGTGAAGGGGTGACCACCCCTTTTACGATTAGTTTAAGCGTAGCATGATGACCACAGATGCAAACCGGCGTCCGTGGGGGGCAGAGACAATCCTGTGACTCCCTCCTGAAGTAGTCCTTTACTAGCCGATCCTCCAGGGAGTGAAAGCTGATAACCACCAGCCGACCTCCTACCTTCAGTACATTGAGTGCCTGCTTAAGCGCTACCTTGAGGCGCTCCAGTTCCCGGTTTACTGCGATACGAAGTGCCTGAAATGTTCTGGTGGCGGGGTGAATCCTGCCCCGCTTGCCAACCGCCCTCACCACCGTGGCGGCAAGCTCAAGCGTGGTGTTTAGCGGTCGATTTTCAACTATAGATCTGGCTATCTCTCTCCCTTTATGCTCCTCGCCATACCTCTTGATAATGCGGGCAAGCTCCTCTTCAGGGAAGGTATTTACGATGGTCGCTGCAGTGAACTCCTGCGAGGGGTTAAAGCACATATTAAGAGGGGCTTCATGCTGGAAGCTGAAGCCCCTTGTGGTATCAGCGAGCTGGAATGACGACATGCCCAGGTCGAACAGGATTCCGTTTACCGGTTCAAAGCCAAATCTGGAACAGATATCCGCCAGATTGGCGAAATCTTCATTGATTAAGATAGCCTTCTTGCCATAGGGGAGAAGCGTGGCCCGTGCCCGCTTGATGGCTTGTGGATCGGTATCGATACCCAAAACACGACCGCCGTGCTCCAGCACGGCGGTGGCATGTCCACCTTCACCGACGGTACAGTCGACGTACTGCCCTCCGAGCTTGACCTGGAGCGCCTCGATGGCCTCATTTAGCAAAACGGGGGTGTGTATCACTGGCGTGTCTCCATGCTCTCTAAGATCTGCCAGAAGTCCTTGGTGGCGGACTCTTTCTGCTTCTCCCAGTGTTCCTTGCTCCAGATCTCGAGGTATTTATTTGCTCCTGCGACAACCAAACTGTCTTTGATATCAGCGTGCCGACGTAGCGGTGGCGGTAGCATCACCCGGCCCTGTTCGTCGAGTTCCATATCGAATGCGGAGGCGAATATAGCTCTATTCCTCTGCCGCAATTTACTAGGTTCGATGGGCCCGGAACCGTATTTTTCCGCGATCTCCTCCCATAACTGTGGTGGGTAGACATTGATACATTGTTCCGCCCCCATGTTAAGCACGATCCCATTCGCGAAGTGCTTGCGGAATTTAGGTGGGATGGCCACTCGCCCCTTAGGATCAATCTTGTACTCGAACTCGCCAAGAAACATATCTATCTTAATCACCTAAAATTCTGTGGCATCAATTTTAGACACGCATTGTATCTGCGCTATTGCTAAGTTAATCACCAATATTACCACTTTTCTCCATGTTAAGACAGAATATACCACATCTTAACACATTTTGTCAATACCTCTGCTATTGAATTTCCAGAACTCATTTACAAGTAACCTTCTCTGTGGTATATTAGCCAAAGCCGTTTTCTGTATTTGGTTAGGGCAGTAATTTATCTAGGATGGGTGGTAGAAGTTACCTCCCTGATGAAACCACGTGCTTAGAGTGGATACGTGCTGAGGGCAGGATTAATAGAATACGTCTCTACCCATATGGAATGAGCATCGGCAGCGCCCACTTTTAACCTGCGATGTATAATGTATATCTGGAGACCATGTCTCTATAAGGCTTGTTACATAAACATGACCTTCTCATTACAGTGGGGAATTAGGGGCCATTGGAAACCTTATCTTAAGTCCAATTGTGGAGCCGTCATGCGATTATGACAGCGATTTTGGCAGCCTAGTGATGGAACTTATTCAAGCTTTTACTTTGTGGAACAGGCTCTATTAGAAATGTTTACCCTGGGCATACTAACCATCAGCGATAGGGGTTCGCGAGGGGAGCGAGAGGACGAGAGCGGCAGGGTAGTGAGGGAGCTACTTGGCGCTCTCGATGCTAACGTGGTAAAATATGAAGTTGTCCCCGATGAGGGGGATATCATCTCAGCGAAGCTCGTGGATTGGGTCGATAAAGAGGGAATCGATCTCATTCTCACCACCGGGGGCACCGGGCCAAGTCGGCGCGATGTCACCCCGGAGGCAACGCTTGCTGTTCTGGAGCGGATGGCACCGGGGTTCGTCGAGGCGATGAGGGCTGAGAGCCTGAAAAAGACCAGCACAGCGATGCTCAGTAGGGCGGTGGCCGGTATCAGGGGAGGTAGCCTGATCATCAACCTCCCCGGTAGCCCCAGGGCGGTTGGCGAGTGCCTGGAGGTGATTTTACCCGCGCTACCCCATGCTATTGAGGTGCTCAAGGGCACGGCAGGGGAGTGTGGTGAGCGCTAAGGGCTTAGCCCGGGGCATTTGGTGAGTGCCGGAAAGCGAGATAACCGGGGGTGCTATGGCATAGGGGGCTGGAGTGCACATTCACATCTTGACCCTTTTCCCCAATATGTTCACCGCTCCTTTCGGTGAGAGCATCGTCAGGAGGGCCATAGACCGCGGGCTGGTGCAGATTGCGATTTACAATATTCGAGACTACGCCACAGACAGGCATCATGTAGTCGATGATTCTCCCTACGGCGGTGGTCCCGGTATGGTGTTGAAGCCAGAGCCACTCTTCAAGGCAGTGGAGGCGGTACTGGGCGAAAAGGGGGAGTCCGGACTCCCGGTGCTACTGCTCACCCCGCAGGGTCGACTTTTCGACCAACAGGCTGCTCAGGAGCTTGCTAGATATGGGGAGATGGTACTGATATGCGGACACTACGAGGGGGTAGATGAGCGGGTGCGGGAGCGCCTGGTCACCGATGAGATCAGTATCGGGGACTATATACTGAGCGGTGGGGAGCTTGCCGCCATGGTGGTGGTAGATGCCGTGGTGAGGCAACTGCCCGGTGTCCTGGGGTCGGAGGCATCGGTGGGTGAGGATTCCCACGTAGATGGGCTTTTGGAGTATCCCCAGTACACTCGCCCTCAGTCGTTTCGCGGGTGGGAGGTGCCTGAGGTATTGCTTTCGGGAAATCACGCCGCAATCGCCAGGTGGCGAAGGGAGCATTCGCTCCGGCGTACCATTAGGCGGCGCCCCGACTTGCTTGAGCGGGCAGCGCTGAGCGAGGAAGAGAGAAGATTGGTGGCTCGGATGGAAAGAGAGGAAGATTAAATGGAACTTGATACGCTGATTCCCGTTGCGCCGAATCTCAATATTCCCCAGGTCAGCCCTGGTGATACGCTGAAGGTGAGCATAAAGGTTGTGGAGGGGGAGCGGGTACGCATCCAGGTGTTCCAGGGGGTGGTGATCAGGGTGAGAAAGGGCGGCATCAATGCCAACTTCACGGTGAGGCGTATTGCCTATGGGGTTGGCGTGGAGCGAACCTTTTTCTTTCACTCCCCTTCAATGGAAAAGGTAGAGGTACTGAGACATGGCCAGGTAAAGCGTGCCAATCTCTACTACCTGCGCGGGCTCACCGCCAAGAAAGCGCGCATAAAGGAGAGAAGGCCGAAGGAAGAGCGTATCGTGAGATAGGGCAAAAAGGGGAGCGGTGCAAGAAAAAAGGGATGAATTACGCTGAGGTGGCGGTGAATTCTCCGGGGGCACAGCGGCGAAGCTTCTGCTACGCTGTGCCCCCGGACATAATGGTGGGTCATGGGGTGTGGGTCCCCTTTGGCCCCGCGCTACTGCAGGGCGTTGTTCTTGAATTAACCGAATACCCCTCGGTGGAGGATACCAGGGAGGTCGCTGGCCTTATCGATCCTCGTCCAATAATGTCCCCGCCCCAGGTAGAATTGGCCCGCTGGGTGAGCTCCAACTATCTCTCGCCCCTTTTCGATGCTGTTGCCCTGATGATGCCCCCCGGTTTTGAGCGGAGGGTGCTAACCTTTCTAACCCTGGCTTCTCACACCTCTGAGAGCAGTATCTCCTGGCTTAACCCTGACCAGAGGGCGTTGCTTAACCTCGTCGGTAGAAAGGGTAAGGTTGAGGTAAGGGCGGTGGAAAAGGCCCTGGGCAAGAAAGGGGCGAGGGTGACTATCGGGCAGATGGTGCGAAAAGGGCTCATCAGGAAAACCAACGAGCTGGAGGGGCCCAGGGTGAGGCCAAAGATGGTTCCCTATCTTCGCCTTGTTAATGGGGTGGTGCCGGAGATAACGAGCCTGCTCCAGTCAAGGAGAGCCTTAAAGCAGGCGGAGCTACTGAAGCTACTCGAATCCGGCCCTGTCCCCCTCACCGAAGCCAGAGAGCGCCTTGGAACCACCGCAGCGGTGGTGGCGGCGCTAAGGAGAAAGGGTCTGGTCGCAATCGAGCCGGTTCAGGTATATCGCGACCCGCTGGCAAATCGCGATTTCCCGCCCTCTCCAGCCCATACCCTGACCCCGGCGCAGCAGACCGCCTGGAACGAGGTCAAGGCAGCGCTCGCTCCGGGCATGGGGTTGAAAGCTGTGGGGAGGGTGAAAGATGTGCTGCCCGTTTTCCTGCTCCACGGGGTAGCCGGGAGCGGGAAGACAGAGATCTACCTTCGAGCCCTGGAGCAGGCCATTGCCATCGGCAGGCGGGCGATCGTGCTGGTACCCGAGATTGCTCTTACCCCGCAGACCATCTCCCGCTTCGCCTCCCGCTTCCCGGGCAGGGTTGGTGTGCTCCACAGCAAACTTTCGGTAGGGGAACAGTTCGATGAGTGGTGGCGAATCAAGCAGGGTGATTTCGATGTGGTCATCGGGTCGCGAGGGGCAATCTTCGCCCCGCAGCCTGAGCTGGGACTCATTGTTATAGATGAGGAGCATGAGTGGACCTACAAGCAGCAGGAGCAATCGCCACGCTACCATGCGCGCGATGTAGCCCTCAGGCTGGCAAAGCTCACCGGCGCGGTGGTTATTCTGGGCAGTGCCACGCCGGATGTAACCAGCTACTATCGGGGGCAGAGAGGCAACTATCGATTACTGGAGCTACCCGAGCGGATCTCTACGGGGGAGAAAAGGGTGCAGGTGGTCGATCTGCGTCAGGAACTGAAGGAGGGAAATCGGAGCATCTTCAGCAGGTCGCTTACCCAGGGGATAAATCAGGCCTTGAACGCCAAGGAGCAGGTGATACTTTTCCTCAATAGGCGGGGAAGCGCCACCTTTGTACAGTGTCGCGACTGTGGCTATGTGCTGCGCTGCAGAAGATGCGATGTGTCCCTGACATATCACTCAGCCAGGGAGGACCTGGTCTGCCACCAGTGCAATTATCGCATGGCAGTGCCCCATGTTTGTCCTCAGTGTGGCGGCAAGCGGATCAAATTTCTGGGCACCGGCATCCAGAAGGTGGAGGAGGAACTCGGTCGTGCCTTCCCCCAGGCGAATCTGCTGCGCTGGGACCGCGATGTCACCGCGGGGAAGTATTCCCACGAGGATATCCTCAACCGATTTGTGTCCCATGAGGCAGATGTCCTCATTGGCACGCAAATGATCGCCAAGGGGCTGGATCTCCCCCTGGTCACCCTGGTGGGGGTGATCAACGCGGACGTGAGCCTGCACCTGCCTGATTTTCGCTCCGGTGAGCGTACCTTCCAGATCCTGACCCAGGTGGCTGGCAGGGCGGGGCGCGGCCCCTTGGGGGGGCAGGTTATCGTGCAGAGCTACACCCCGGAACACTATGCCGTAAGTTGTGCCGCAAAACAGGACTATCTGTCTTTTTATGAAAAGGAGAGCTCCCTCCGCCGCCAGTACCAAAACCCCCCGTTTAGCCGACTTACCCGCCTCCTCTACACAAACCCCAATAACGCCCTTTGCCAGAGAGAGGCCCAGAGAATGCACTGCCTGCTTAAGGGGGAACGGGACTCCTGGGGCATGGATGTCACCTTTATAGGGCCTTCCCCCGCCTTCATCACGCGGGTGCGCGGTCGGTATCGTTGGCAGATCATCCTGCGCGGCGATGACCCGGTGCGCCTGCTGGCTGGGGTTACCATTCCCCAGGGGTGGGTGGTCGACATCGATCCGGTGAGCCTGCTTTGACAGGGAAGTGCCTCCTCCGCTATAATGTGGCAAATAGTCGAGGGGATCTGAATGGCAGTCCTTCCCACGGTTACTTACCCCGACCCGGTGCTTCGCCGGAAAGCGAGACGTGTTACGAGTATCGATGGGTCGATAGAGCGGCTCATCGATGACATGGTGGAGACCATGCGTGAGACCGGGGGTGTGGGGCTGGCAGCACCACAGGTGGGGATATCGCTAAGGGTGGCTGTAATCGAGCTACCCGGGGAGGAAACCATAGTTCTGGTAAATCCCAAGATAGTGAAGCGTTCCGGGGAGCGCCAGGTTGAGGAGGGATGCCTCAGCCTCCCTGGTTATCGGGGTGAGATCCAGCGCTCGATAAAGGTCATCGCTAAGGGGCTCGACCGATATGGGCGCGAGATTCGCATCAAAGGGGAGGGGCTCCTGGCACACGCCCTGGAGCACGAGATCGATCACCTGAATGGCACTCTATATATAGACCATCTGGAGAGTATTGATAAACTCTTCCCGGTGGCACCGGATGTGGAAACACCTGAGATATAGTTTCGCGATTTTTCGAGCCTTACCGGGCGCTTTTTAGGGACTTCTTAAAAGAAGAGTCCCACCGCTATTTTCGAACTTTACCAGGCGTGTTTGGCAACCGGGGGTTTCATAAAAAGGTAAGCCTGGCTCCTGCCAGCCTGCGGAAGGCTCTTTTTGTGGGTTTACTGCGTAGGAGGATAGAGCGCTGCGGTACTTCCTTACGGAAATCGGCGTCATTTCTTGAGTACTCCAAGGGGAGCTGCAGGGCTTGGGAAATGGCATTCTCGAATAAGGTAATGAGACGTTTGCTTTTGCAACCAAGTAAATAGGTGGGTTTTTAAATTTAATCGGTCAGGCACTTCTAAAACGGTTTTTTGGTATAGGGATGAATTTTAGGGCGAAACAGGAGGCGATGAAGGTCTTAACCATGGTGCAGCAGCTTCTCGACCAGCGCTCGATCGAGAGCTACCTCACCGGTGGCTTTGTGCGCGATGCCCTGATAGGGCGCGACAGCGGCGATATCGATATCGTCGTCGGAGCAGGGGCTATGGAACTGGCCCGTAGTTTCGCCGGAGACCTGGAGGGTACATTTGTGCCCCTGGATCAGGAAGACGGTATAGCCAGGGTGGTGCTCTCCGGGGAGAGATGGGGGGAGCAAAAAAGGCATTTTCATCTCGACCTCGCCACCATGCACGGGAGCATTGCGGAAGACCTGGCACTGAGGGACTTCACCATTGACGCTATTGCCATAGATATGAGGGAAATTGCAAACCCCGGCGCTCCGCTCATCGATCCATTTGGTGGGCAGCGGGACCTGGAGGCCGGGGTGGTGCGCGCCATCAGCGAAGAGGCTTTGCGGCGAGATCCGGCACGTCTGCTGCGCGCCCCGCGCCTGGCCGCCGAATTTGGCTTTTCGCTCGCCGATGAGACCAGAGCACAGATTGAGCGTCATCACCAGCTTATAACGCAGGTTGCCGCGGAGAGGGTGCGCGATGAATTCTGTCGCCTGCTCGCCGCCCCAAAGGCGGCGGGGGGGCTTCGCCTGCTCGATGAGCTTGGCCTGCTTCTAGCCATCCTACCTGAGCTTTCACCCACCAAGGGGGCGGAGCAGCCCAAGGAGCACTATTGGGATGTGCTGGAGCATTCTATAGAGACGGTTGCCACTATCGAATTTCTGCTCCACATCGAAGGCCTGAAATACTCAAGCGATGAGGTGCTTAACCCTGTCCCCTGGTCGCTGGCACTGGAGGAGCACTTTGAGCAGGATATCTCCAGCGGCCACAGGCGCAAGACCCTGCTCAAGCTCGCCGGGCTGCTCCACGATATTGCCAAGCCCCAGACCAGGAGCATCGATGAAAAGGGCCGGACACGCTTCCTCGGGCATGCCAGGGAGGGAGCGACTGTTGCTCAGGGCATGATGGAGCGACTGAGATTCAGCGTTCGGGAGAGAGAAATGGTTCAAAGAATGATCGAGCACCACCTGCGCCCGGGGCAGATGGCCGGTGAGGAGGAGCTTCCCACCCAGCGTGCCATCTATCGCTACTTCAGGGACACCGGCGATGTGGGCATCGATACCATCTTCCTCAATCTTGCCGATCACCTGGCAACCCGGGGTCCCGATCTGGAGCTTGAAGCGTGGCTCAGGCACGCCAGGAGTGCGTCCTATGTCCTGGAGCAGCGCTTCAGGGAGGACGGCATCGTTTCACCGCCTAAGCTGATAAGCGGGCATGACCTAATCGATATACTGGGGATGAGGCCGGGACCGGAGCTCGGCCAGCTTCTGGAGGCAGTACGCGAGGCGCAGGCTGACGGGGAGGTCGCCACCAGGGAGGACGCGCTCCTCTTCGTCCAAAAGCGAGGTACAGGGCAAGATCAACATAGTAATTCAGGAATAAATAGTGAGTAAAAAACATATCATAACCCTGGTGTGTATCGCCGTGCTGTTTGCCTTAAGCGTATCGATGCTGGCGGTCAACCGGATCGGGGGGCGGGAAGGGATGTCGCTAGGGCTAGACCTGCAGGGGGGAACCCACCTGGTATATGAGGCGGACTTCTCCGAGGTTCAGCCTGGCACTGAGGATGACGCAGTGGAGGTGGTACGGGAGATTATCGAGAAGCGGATCAATCGCTATGGGGTCTCCGAGCCGAATATCCAAATAATTGGCAGCGGCGCCGATTCCCGTATCTCAGTCCAGATACCGGGGGTTACCGAAGAGGAGGCCCTGTCACTGGTTGGGGCAGTGGCGGAACTGGACTTTAGAGAGCGGAAGGGCGCGGATGCCACCCTGGCCGAAGCAGCAGATAAGGGGGATACCCAGATTGCGGTTAGCGATACCACCGGCTTTGAATCGGGTGACACCTGCGTAGTTGGTATAAATAAGGAAAACTGGGATACGGGGCAGATAGCAGCCATCAACAGCTCAAGCAGCATTTTCACCCTCGACTCAGAGCTCTTTTACTACCATCAGGCAGGTGAGCCGGTGAGTAACTGGATCCCCGCTACCGGGACCATCGAGGGGGAGGAGATAGAGCTTGCCGGCAGGTATCTCCTGCCCAACAGCTATGTTGATGTACAACCGCAGACTGGGGAGCCGGTAGTGTACTTCGAATTAAATAGTGAGGGGGCCAGTCTTTTTTCCCAGATCACCGGTCGGCTCATCGGGCAGCCTCTGGGCATCTTTCTCGATGATGAGATTATCTCGGCACCGACAGTCCAGTCTCAGATCAGCAATAAGGGTATCATCGAGGGGTTAACCTACGATGAGGCGAGGCTGCTATCCAGCCAGCTTAATGGTGGGGCGCTGCCCCTCCCCCTGGGACACTGGGAGGGGGACGAGTTCTACAATGACCCGGCGGTAATACAGAGCGTCGATGCCACCCTTGGTGCCGACTCCCTGAAGAAGAGCCTCATCGCAGGGATAATCGGTCTGGTGCTGGTGCTGGCGTTCATGACCCTTTACTATCGCCTGCCCGGCGTGCTGGCCTGCGCTGCCCTGCTTATCTATGGCGCTATCATGCTCGCCATTTTCAAGATGGTCCCCATGACCCTCACCCTGGCGCACATCGCTGCTTTCATCCTCTCCATAGGTATGGCAGTTGATGCCAATGTCCTGATATTCGAGAGGATGAAGGAGGAGCTAAGGTCGGGAAAGCCACTTAAGGCTGCTGTTGAGGCTGGCTTTAACCGCGCCTGGCCGGCGATTCGCGATAGCAATTTCTCCACCCTCATTACCTGTGTCATCCTCTTCTGGTTTGGGAGCAGGATCATAGCCGCGCCCCTGGTGATGGGTTTTGCGCTGACCCTGGGCGTCGGCGTTGTTATAAGTATGCTCACCGCGATCGTGGTGACCAGGAGTTTTCTGCGCACAATGGTGTTCACCTCGCTGGCGGGGAAGGCTTCATTATTTCGACCATGAGAGAGAAGCTTAAATGATTGATTTTGTTGGCAGGAGAAAATGGTATTTCCTCATCTCGGGGGTAATCCTCCTCGTAGGGGTCATTTTCCTGGGCTCCGCCGGCATCCAGAGGGGAATAGAGTTCACCGGCGGCACCATAATGACCGTGAAATTCGAACAGGAGGTGGCACAGGATGACCTTCGCGCGGCGATGGCGGGGTTGGGCTACGATGACGCCATCATCCAGTGGAGCGATGAGGCCGGGGCTTTCATCATCCGAACCAAGGAGCTTCTGGAAGAAGCCCAGGCGGTGATAGAGGAGGCCTTGACCGAGGAGTTCGGATCGCTTACCGTCAGTGATATCTATGCTATCTCGGGAAGCATTGCCAGTGAGATCG
The DNA here is from genome assembly GCA_035528575.1 of Dehalococcoidia bacterium. Classification (NCBI taxonomy): domain Bacteria; kingdom Bacillati; phylum Chloroflexota; class Dehalococcoidia; species Dehalococcoidia bacterium. The sequence goes on from DATKYK010000021.1 coordinate 108,902, forward strand.
AGGGTAATGCAACCATCGCCGTTTTCGTAGCCGCCATCGGCATCCTGCTCTACGTTACCTGGGCCTTCCGAAAGGTAATGAAGTCTTTCCGCTTCGGCGTGTGTGCCATCGTGGCTTTAGTCCACGATGTGCTGATTGTGCTGGGCGTATTCTCCGTGCTGGGCGTGCTCTTCGATATAGAGATAGATGCTATGTTCATCACCGGTGTACTCACCGTTATTGGCTACAGCGTGAATGATACCATCGTGGTCTTCGACCGCGTCAGGGAGAACATGCTTAAGAGCCCGGGGAGCCCGCTTGAGACCACGGTCAACCGCAGCATTATGGAAACGCTGGGGCGCTCCCTCAACACCAGCATAACCACCCTGTTTGTCCTGCTGGCTTTGCTCCTCCTGGGCGGGACAACCATCAGCGACTTCGTCCTTGTCCTCCTGATCGGAGTGATCTCAGGTACCTACAGCTCCATCTGCATCGCCAGCCAGCTGCTCATCGTCTGGGAGAACGGTACCTTCAGCCGGTTTTTCCGGCGCGTAGTCCCCAAGCGCGCACCCGCTACGGGGTGATACATGTTTAACACTAAAACCAGCGCCGCTGGGCTTACCATTGGTACCGTTGCCTCGCTCATCCTGCTTAAGGTTACAGTAGGCATAATTAGCGGGAGCGTCAGCATCATTGCTCAGGCTGTAGACAGCCTGCTTGACCTTTTCGCCTCATTAGTCACCTTCTTCAGCCTGCGATTCGCAGCCAAGCCAGCCGATAGGGAGCATCCCTTTGGTCATGGGAAGGTGGAGAGCATTAGCGGTGTGGTGCAGGGTGGGCTGATTTTTGCCGCCGCCGCCTTCATCCTTTACCAAGCGATAACCAGAATCATAGTGGGAGCGTCCATCGAGTATGTGACCGCAGGGATCGGGGTTATGGCGGTCTGCATAGTAGTCAACATCCTCGTCTCCCGCCACCTGCTACGGGTAGCCAGAAAAACAGACTCGGCAGCGCTGGAGGCAAACGCTCGAAATTTGGCTACCGATGTCTACACCGCGCTAGGGGTGTTGGTTGGGCTGGTTGCTGTTCGTATAACCGGGCTAAATATTCTCGACCCCATTATTGCTATCGCTGTGGTGATGTTTATATTAAAAACGGCGTATGACGTAATGAGGAAGTCATTTCCTCACCTCATTGACGTCAGGCTGCCAGAGGATGAGGAGAAGCTCATAGAATTCACCATAAGAGAGCATATGGGGGAGCTGGTAAGCTTCCACAGTCTGCGCACCCGAAAGGCGGGAAGCGAGCGCTACATCGAGCTACACATGATAGTGGCCAGAGACGCCAGCGTGGAGAGGGCACACAAGCTATGTGACCACCTGGAGGAGGAAATCAAGTCGAAGCTTCCCAATTCAGACGTGACGATCCATGTCGAACCATGCGATAGGGAGTGCGACAGTTGCCCCGATAACTGCCCCCAGCACCAGATAACGCCAGGGCCCTAGTCCAGTCCGTGAGCACCCCTTACCGCCTGAAAGAGTGCCTCAATATCTGGCCTCCCCCTTGCTGCGGGAGGCTCGCCCATGGGGTCGACGATATCGGGGTTGCCCAGGAGCACATCCAGTGTCGCCCTTATCGATGAGGCCAGCGCATCGAGGTTATAGCCACCCTCCAGGGTAAAGACCAGCCGCTCATCGCAGAGCTCATCGGCCAGCCCTTTCAGTATGCGAACTATCTTGGCATAGCCGGTGGTGCTCAGTTGCATGAGCGATATCTGGTCGCTCCAGTGGGCGTCGTAGCCTGCTGAGACCAGGATGAGCTGGGGCCGAAAGCGCCTCGCTACCGGCGACAGAACCTCACCATACACCCGCAGGTATTCCTCGTTGCCACACCAGCCGGGCAGGGGTACATTCACCGTGGCTCCCTTGCCGTCCCCCTCCCCGGTCTCATCGACACGACCGCTCCCGGGGTAAAAGGGGTACTGGTGTGTAGAGAAGTAGAGGACACGGGGGTCACTATAAAAGGCGTCCTGAGTCCCATTCCCGTGATGGACGTCGAAGTCAGCTATAAGGATGCGCTCCAGGCGGTGCTTGTCCATGGCATGCCTGGCAGCGACGGCTATGTTGTTGAACAGGCAGAAACCCATTGCCTCCCAGCGGACCGCGTGGTGCCCCGGGGGTCTTACCAGGGCGAAGGCGCTCTTTACCTCCCCTGCCATCACCGTGTCAACCGCCTCTATGAGGCCACCGGCGGCTTTGAGCGCTGCGTTATAGGAGCCTGCTGAGACCACGGTATCGGGGTCGAGCGCGCCGCCGCCCCCCCGGGCGAAGGACTCCACATAGGAGATATACCCCGGGGCGTGCACCGTCGAGAGTTCCTCCACAGTGGCGGCACGGGGGCTAATCCGGGAAAGCTGCTCCATCATACCGGTACGCTCCAGGTGCTTCATGGTCTTTGTCAGCCGTGATGCGTTCTCGGGGTGCGGCCCGGTATCGTGCTCCAGGTAGATAGGGTCATATACCAGTCCTGCGCTCACAATCCCTCCTTTTTTCGCCCTGGGCGCTATGTAGTGAGAAGTTAGAATCAACCGTTAAGAAAATTGCCCAAGAAACAGTTGCTGCTTTTTCTTTCTTGACGCGGCGTTTATCGCCCAAAAATCTTTGGTGCCAAATTATAATATCAGACCCTGCTCCTCCAGGCAATTGCCGACGTTCTCGTCCGAATAGACAGTTGACACATCCTCATCATTGCCAGGGGCCCTTTTCCTTGTCATTGCTACGTCCCCTCGCTAGCAGGAATCTGGAAAGGAGGAACCTATTTTCTCCCACCCGCCCGCCCTGAGGGATATTTATGCCCCGATATATCGGGGAGACCCCCGCCAGAGGGGGTTCCCCTCTGGACTCCCCTTTATTACTCTTGCCTGGTGAGACTTACGTCAATATGTTATTGCGAGCCCCGATTTCTCGGGGCGTGGCAATCCCCACGTCTCACAAAAGGACAACACTGGGATTGCTACGTCCCCCGAGGCCGACATGTCGGCCGACGCTTCGGCCCACGTCGGGGTCCTCGCAATGACAGGTAAAGGCGGGTAAACGATTACGTTTCGCTGATGTACTGACGAATTCGGCGCATTGCCCCCGTTAGGTCGCTATGCTATACTCCTCATGGCGATAGGAGGAGTATATGCCTGAAGAGAAAGAGATCCCCGAGGTTTACGCGGACCAGTTTATGGTCAGCGGAGGGCCCTATGGGGTGGTGATTAACTTCAATAAAAGCCCTGCTGAACCCGGCCCTGGTAAGGTGCCCGAGACGACGGCCCGCGTTCGGATGAGCTACGAGCATGCCAAGATGGTGTCCTTTATGCTATGCCGACACATCAAGAAGATAGAGCGTGATTCGGGGATCTCATACCCTGTTCCCCAAAAGGTTCTTTCCAGTCTCAGCGTTGGATTGGAGGACTGGGACACATTTTGGAAATCGCCCCCTGAGTTTGGTGGGTAGAAACTTTTCATATCCGTGCGATTTGTTATCTTGCCATCCTCAACTCAGGTAGAGATATGCGATTTCGTAGAATATAGTCTGAGAAAGGGCGAAAGAGGCGAAAATGCCCCTGGACCTCAGCCAGGTTGCCGCCCAGATCGAGGGACTGGCGGCGAAGCTCAGGGTGGAGGAAAAAGAGCGGGGGGAACGACTGGAGCGTGCCCTCAAGCTCCTTCAAGCTGCCGATGTCTCCTCCCTGAAGCGTAAGATCGCCTCTAGCAAGACCACCTGGCTGGTCGCCGGGCTGACCGAAGGGCTGGCACAATGTTATGAAGCGCCACCTTGCCCCCCGGAATTAACCGTCCTCGCTACCGATGGCTCCCATATAGATGTTGACCGCCATAGCTCGGTGAGATGCTATCTGATCAATATCGGAAGCGCCATCCTTCACTACGGGAAAAACCCCGATGCCCAGCTTTTAAGCGATGCCAGCCTCTTTTTCGGCGATGACCTGGTGCTAAGCGACAGCGCTGGCAGGGAGGAGCTTATCGAGGGTGCTCTTTTGGGGGTAAAGCGGAGCGTTTTGGAGTGCCAGGCACTTGCAGGAACCGCTCAGGAACTCCCCGGTGAGAGGCCTACCCTCGCTCTCATCGATGGCTCGCTCATCCTATGGGGGCTGGCGGGAAGGGACTTCGAGGAGGCTAAGGGATTCGTCAGGGAGGAGCTTCTCAATCGTCAGTATCTGGGGAGCCTCGACCAAATGAAACGATATGGCGAGAACAAACCTCTCGCCCTTGCCAGCTACATCAGCTTTCCCCGCAGCACCGACGTGGTAAACGCTCTGAGGGTCGCCCTATGCCCCCACGATACCGCTGACTGCGACCGCTACTGCGCCGTGGGTAGGGGGAGGGAGTGCGAGGGCGTAGCCGGCATCCAGGACCGCGACCTTTTCGGCTCTATCCTTGGCTATGGCGAGAGGTCGCCTGTATTTATAAGCGGCTCCCGGTTCATGCAGAGGCATTACGGTGAACACCAGATCCACTTCTTCTACCTCAAGCTGGACGAGGAAGTGGCCAGGGTGGAGATTCCGCAGTGGGTTGCCGAGAAAGAGGATTCGGTAAATCTGGTTCACGCCCTCGTGCTCGACCAGTGCCGCCGCGGGCATGGCTACCCGGTGGCGCTGATGGAGGCGCATGAGAAGGCGGTGGTTACAGGTGCCGACCGCGAGAATTTCTGGGGGCTGGTGGAGCTTTCGCTCGCTGATGAACGCCTCAATATCCGGAGCTCAGGCAAGAGCCGGAGCAAGCGGACAAGGTGGGTGTAGGGATTATGGAAATAATAAAAGGGGGCGGCAACATGAAAGACAAAATATTAAAGGAAATTCAGAAGACAGGTTATCCTCTTGAGCTTCAAGTGGGAAATATCTTCTCCAAATGCGGTTGGCCTAATATTCATTATAACAGATATTATCTTGATAGGGATGAGCAAAAAGGAAGGGAAATCGATATTTCAGCCTATTATAATGTATATTCTGCAGAAGGTAGCGTATTTGTAAGAGTAGGAATATACCTTATATGCGAGGTGAAGTGGTCGGCGGAAAAACCGTGGGTCATATTTTCGACTGAAAAAGGCTTTTTAGAAGGGGGCGGCTGGCTCAGATTGCACTATGTTAACGAAGTAAATTCTAATGATATAAAGGGTGACGAAATAGACAAAGGCTCGTCCTTCAGTAAGTTTTCGAGAATAGGCAGATCGTATGTTGAAGCTGGAAAACGAAGCAATAAGCCTTCAGGGATTTTCGGCGCCTTGACTTCAGTAGTAAAAGCAGCTGAGGACTGTAGGGAGAGAAACTTCAAAGCTATGGAAAGAATCATAGGAAAAGATGAGGATATTAAACAGATATGTTTCGTTGAGCCTGTTGTGGTTCTCAACGGGTTATTATACGAAGCTTACTTGGATAAAAAAGATGAACTGGAGTTAAATGAAATTGATCAGATTCTTGTATCATTCGGCTATATTTCCTCAGAATACCAGCATCGTCACTATTTGGTTGATGTAGTTACAGTTAAAGAATTGCCCAATTTATTATCAAGCAAGAAAGAATGGATTAATGGTATAAAGGATATCATAGTAAATAACCTAAATCAAAAAGGCTAAATACTTGCTTATTGTTTACACGTATATCGCGTATATCAAAACGCAGAGGCATGATATGGCATTGGGACAAAGAAAGGAGGATTTTATGGATTATAAACAGATGACAGCACTCTGTGGGTTAGACTGCTTTAACTGTCCAATGTATCTGGCAAGGGAGAATGAAGAGCTGAGGACGGCGATCTCCAAGAATATGGGTCTTCCATTGGAAAAAGCGTCCTGTAACGGGTGTCGAAATGAAAACGGAACCATACCCTTCCTCAACATGACCGAGCCATGCAATGTCTATAGATGCACCGGGGAGAAAGGTGTTGATTTTTGCTGCGAGTGCTCCGATTTTCCATGTGACTATCTCCATCCTTATGCCGATATGGCGTCAGTGGTGCCCCATAATACCAAGGTTTTCAACCTGTGCTTGATAAAGAGGATGGGGTTGGAAGCATGGGCAGAAACCAAGGCGAAAAGCGTAAAGGATACATATTTCAAGGGGAAGTTTAAACTATAAGAGAGCGTTTACGGTCCGCTTCACAAAGCGCAGGGATAATAGGCAGAGCGGTAAAAAATGAGCGAAAAAAGGATTGAACACAGCATCGTCCCGGCGAGCGTTCCAGAAGATACGGAGGACTTCGTCAGGCTCTTCATCATAGCTGGTCCGGAGTTTGTCCCCGCACTTTATGCTGGCACACAGGATAGGGTAGTCGCAAACTGCTTTCGCCATAGACGAAACGTTGCCAGCTTCGAGCATACCCATTTGGTGAAGATCAACGGGGTAAACGCCGGCATGGTTGTCGCCTACGATTGGATAGTGAACAAGAGCCAGGGGGTAAAAACGGGGTTATTAATGGCCAGATACATGAGATCGAAATTATTGAAGCAGATGCGTTACCTTAAGTGGGCCGGCGAGGTGTTGGGCAGTATGGACGACGGTACATTCTACATCGCCAGCCTGGCATTCTACCCCGAGTTCAGGAACCAGGGATTGGGCACAAATCTTATGTCCTTTACCGAAGAAGCGGCCATAAGGGCAGGGGCAGTAAAACTTGAATTGGATGCGGAGACGTACAATGAGGGCGCTATCAGGTTCTACCAGAGGTTCGGGATGAAGACCGTGGGAGAGCCACGCGGGACCGTGATCAATGGCCAGAGGTTCGAGTTTATCAGGCTGTCCAAGGATATACCAGGGGGTGATTAGATGGGCTGGTTTTTACTAGCGCTGGCGATTGTTCTCGAGGTGGCTGGCACAACATGTATGAAGCTTTCAGGCGGATTTAAGGAGATAGTGCCAACCGTGCTGGTATTCTTTTTCTACGGTTTCTCTTTTACCGCTTTCATATATGCCCTCAAAACAATCGATCTGAGCATTACCTATGCGATATGGGCGGGCCTGGGGCTGGCTTTAATAGCGGCGATAGGTATATTATATTTCAAGGAATCGGTGACCGTTCCGAGAATGGTTTTTATCGGACTCATACTCGTAGGTGTTATCGGCTTGAGCCTGAGCGGGGTTAGAGGGTAAACGGGGAGAGCGGGTTTTGTCTTCTAAAATCGGTGAAGTAATCGAGGCCTCGACCGGCGAATTCATGGCCCAGTGCTACGAGTTGCACCAGCCTCCCCCGTTCGGCAGCCTGGTAAAGGCGAGGGAGGGGGAGGTGGAGATCTATGGCGTGGTCTCAAGAGCTGAAACCACCAGCATCGAGCCGGGGCGACGACCCATTGCCCGGGGACGGGAGGAGGCAGAGGAGGAGGACGTCTTCCGCTCCAGCCCCCAGCTTGCCAGGCTGCTGCGCACCGACTTTACCGCCCTGGTGGTGGGTCATGAAGAGGGGCAGAAGCTTCATCATTATCTTCCACCCAGGCCGGCCAAAATCCATAGCTTTGTCTATTTGTGCGATGATGAAGAGGTCGAAAAATTCAGCCAGTCGCTCGATTTCCTGAGCATACTGGTTGGAGTTGTGGTACAAGCTGACGAGCTTATAGCCGCCTCGCTCCGCCACGCTGCTGCGGCGCACCGGGACCCCGGCGATTTCCTGACCCGGGCGGGCAGGGAGCTGGCGGTGCTCCTGGGCGGCGAGACAAGCAGGCTGAATACCATCCTGAGGAGGATAAAATAGTGAACAGGCTGGGAATTAGCCTCGGGAGGATGAAAGTGTGATGGATGAGAAGAGGCTGGGCATCGTTGTCTCAGGCTCACTCACCAGGGGGGTTGAGGTCAGGCTCGATAGCGCTATCTCGGTTGAGGATATTGCTGTTGGTCGCTATGTAACCGTTGAGGGAGAAAAGAGGCGCTTTTTTGGCATGATAACCGATGTCACCCTGGACGCCATTGACCCCAGGCTCCTGACCGCGCCCCCCGATGTCTCCGACCCCTTTATCGCCGAGGTTCTATCAGGGACCAGCACCTTCGGCAGGCTCCATGTCCTGCCAGCGCTCACCATCGGGGGAGATGCCCTGAGCCTTCTTGAGGGTCCCCAGCCGGTGAAGACTGTTCCCACCCACTTCTCCGTGGTCAGCGAGTCCAGCGAGCAGGATGTGGAGCGGGTATTCGGGCAGGTTGAGGAAAAGCAATTCTATATCGGCACCCCTCTCGACATGGAGACCAAGGTGCGCCTCAACCCGGGGGAGCTGGTGAAGCGCTCCAATGGTATCTTCGGCAAGAGCGGCACCGGGAAGACCTTTCTGGCAAGGCTCATCCTCATCGGGATTATACAGGAGGGGGCAGCGGTCAACCTGGTATTCGACATGCACAGCGAGTACGGGTGGGAGGGCACCAGCGAGGATAATCGCAAGGTGAAGGCGCTGAAGCAGCTCTTCCCCTCGAAGGTGGCGGTATTCACCCTGGATGAAGAGGGCGCCCGGAGGCGTAAGGTCTCCACCGACTTCGTGGTGGAGATCGGCTATGACGAGATCGAGCCCGAGGACATCGCCATGCTCCAGGAGACGCTGGGCCTCACCGATGCCTCGGTGCAGGCGACCTATCGCCTCGCCCGCAGGTACGGGGAGCGGAAGTGGCTGGCGAGCTTCCTCGCCATCGAGAGCAAGGACGAAATAAACGAGCTTGCGCAAAGCCTGGGGGAGCATGAGGCGACCCTGGCAGCGCTTCACCGCCGACTGGACGCTTTAAGGAGGCTTCGCTTCCTGGTGCCCCAGGCAAGGGACAATGCCATTCGGCGCATCCTTGAGTACCTGGAGCGGGGGATGCATGTCGTTCTCGAGTTTGGTCGTTACACTGACTTAACCGCCTATATTCTGGTGGCCAACCTGCTCACCCGGCGCATTCACACCCAGTACCGGGAGTGGATGGAGCGGGCGATGGGTGAGGACATCACCAAACCACTACCTGTAGTCATCACCATTGAGGAGGCGCACCGTTTCCTCAGCCATGAGCTTTCAGGGCAGACTATATTCGGAACCATCGCCCGTGAGATGCGTAAGTATAATGTCACCCTGCTGGTAATCGACCAGCGCCCCAGCGGCATCGATGAGGAGGTGATGAGCCAGCTCGGTACCAAAATAACCTGCCTGCTGGATAATGAGCGGGATATCGATAGCGTGCTCACCGGGGTATCGGGAAAGGGTGAGCTAAAGGCGGTGCTGGCGAAGCTGGATAACCGGCAGCAGACGCTCATATTCGGCCATGCCGTTCCCATGCCGGTGGTGATAAAGACCAGGGAATACGGCTCGCCCCAATCATATAAGGAGCTAGGTTTTCGCGAGGCGCTTGAGCGAAAAAAGCAGGCGGAGGAGGATAGTAAGGATCTGTGGGGGTGAGGGACAATGATGAATGAAGCTGTAAATCAAGAAATACAGAGGCTAGTAACAAAATATCAGAGATTAAGCACTCGTGATATTAAGCATTACAATGAAGCTAATACTAAGGATGGCTTTATACGACCCTTGTTTGAAGCTCTTGGCTGGGATTTCTCGAACTTGGACGAGGTTGAGGGGGAGAAAACGATAACCTCAGGGCGAGTAGACTATTTATTCAAATTGAATAAAGTATCTAAGTTTTGCCTTGAGATTAAAGCATTGCACGTGGATATAAATGAAGAGAGGTGGATTAGACAAGCGATAGGTTATGCTTATAACAAAGGGGTTACCTGGGCACTTCTTACCAATTTTAAAACTCTTCGAGTTTTCAATGCTGAGCGTGAAACAAGAGACATTAACCAGGTTGCATTTCTTAATATCGCTTGTGAAAACTATCTTTCTGATTTTCACCGCCTCTGGTTACTGTCACGTGAGGCAGTTGATAATGGAGATTTAGATAGGGAGGCTGTAGCATATGGTCGCCTACCACCACGGCTGCCCATTGAGAAGCGACTTTATGCCCAGCTAAGAAATTGGCGGGAAACGCTTTTCAATGAAATCTATATCTACTATAAGGATGATAAAGATGAGAAGCTTTCTTGGTCTCAGGTTGACAAATTAGTTCAGCTCCTGCTCAATCGCCTTATCTTTATTCGCACTGTTGAGGATAGAGGCCTTATAGATATGAATCTATTAGCTGCGCGCCATCAATGGGAGAGTTCTGATGGAAAAACTGACCTTATGGGCAGCATACGAGGCATTTTTAAACAATTCTCCCATTTATATGATAGCGAACTTTTCCCCCAGATTATGGATCCATGGGATTCAATATCTTTACATAACGATAGAATTTTGTCGGACATCATTCAGGGGCTTTATGAGGTTCCTGGTGGTCTAGCTGATTGGAAATTTGACACCATAGGTTCTGATGTACTGGGGGCAGTTTATGAGCAATATTTAGGCTATATCCCAGCGCGGGTTAAAAAAGAGGAAAAAGAAGCGCAGAAAAGGCTTTTCCCAGAAGAGCCTCATATCGGTATCACAGCTAAGAAAGAGAAGAGAAAGGGAGAAGGAATTTATTATACCCCACCGTGGGTGGTGGATTATATTGTGAAGCAGACAGTGGGGCGCTTTATAGAAGAGCGAAGCTATAACGATATACTTAACATAAAAATATTAGACCCTGCTTGCGGGTCAGGCTCCTTCCTGACCCGTGCCTATGAAGAGCTTCTAAACTATCATGCCCGCCAGCAGGGCAAAACCCCGGCTGAGCTTGACCAAGCGGAGCGAACACGCATTTTACTCAGGAATATATATGGCGTTGACCTTGACCAGCAAGCGGTAGAGATTGCCCGCCTCAGCCTTTTGCTGTGTAGCCTTTCCGGACAGGAAACCTTGCCATCGCTGGCCAATAACATTCGCCGGGGCAACTCTCTAATCTCAAGCACGGATGAGGAACTACAGCGCTACTTCGGCGACAACTGGGAGGAGAAGCATCGATTCAACTGGGAAGATGAGTTTCCAGAGATTATGAAGCAAGATGGGTTTGATGTTGTAATAGGTAATCCACCATGGGGGAGCTTTTTCACGGATTTGGAAAAGAAATACCTATACAAATACTATGTAGGTCATCATGGTGAGGCGGAGTCGCATTTGTTCTTTATACAACGGGGTTTACAATTGCTAAACGAATCTGGAATTCTTGGTTTCATAACCCCTAATACATGGCTCTCTGTTTTGAACTCAAAGGAAATTCGCGAGTACTTGATTGAGCACGCAACATTTTATGAGATCTGCGAGCTCTCAAAATATATCTTTGAAGATGCCCCCGACATAGTTCCTATTCTTGTCTTTTTTGGAAAGAAAAATGGCTATCAACGGAGTTGTATTGTCAAGAGAGCAAACGTTATCCGAGTACATGCCAGCAATTTCGGTGATGCATTCACGGTCAGCGAAATCGCGCAGGAGATATGGAGAGGAACACCAAGCAATGTTATAAATCTCCGTATTACATCAGGTGTCAGGCAGATTATCGAAAGATGTCTGACTAAATCGACACCCCTTTCCGAAATTTGCACTGTTCTTTACGGCATCAAGACGGGTGACAACAAGCAGTATTTATCGTCATCAATATCTGACACGCATAGGGTTAAGGCTCTAAAAACCGGGGAGCTTGTCAGGTATCACATTGAATGGAAAGGCATACATCTATGGTGGTGCCCAGAACTGGCGGGTTATCGGGCATCACCCCTTAATGTTCCCAAGATAATCGTGCAATATATTCGAAAATTAAGCCTTTCCAGAAGGATCATCGCGGCATTGGACACAGATGGGCTATATTATCCACTGAATAACTACTCCTATAGCATCTTGAAGGAAGAGCCTTACTCTCTGAAATATGTCCTTGGCATACTAAACTCTGCGCTCATGAATTTCTATTTCGCGAACACATATATTGACTACAACATAAAGCCGACTTATTTGCAGCAACTCCCCATCCGCCGCATCGACTTTGAGAACATTGCAGAGAAGAAGATGCATAATGAGCTGGTGTCACTGGTGGACAGGATGCTTTACCTTAATAGGGGCCTTGCCCCTATTCGCAATAATCCCTGCAATGAGCGAGATGAGCTTATGCGTGAGATAGAACGCACCGATCGAAAGATAGATAACCTGGTGTATGACCTATATGGGCTGACGGAGGAGGAGCGGGAAATTGTGGGTAAAGAAACTGAGAGCGGAGGTAGCTAAATGTCAGTGGCAAGGATAATAAAAATCGTGGTCTTTGGGGCGCTGCTTGCAGGTGCCGGGGGCTTTTTCGGGCTTGTTCTGAGATGGGCCGGTGATGGGTGGGAGCACCTTATCCCCCCGACTTGGGATGCCTTATACCTGGGCATCTGGTTCCTGGGGGCGCTATTGGCCGTGGCGGTGACCGGCGGGCTTGTCGCCATGCTACTGCGACCTTTCTGGGTGGCGGCCACTGCCTTTGCAGTATCCGCCCTGGCGTTGTTTCTCACCTGGGAGATATCGGTGATCAGTATCATCGTGGCCGTGATCTACCTCCTTTTGGGGCTACTCTATGTGGCGGGCGTGCGACGCGAGATCGAGAACCGTATCAGGTTTTCGGTGCGGCATTTGTTGCGCCCCCAGCTCATCCTGCTGGTGATGCTCACTGCGATAGCATGTACCAGCCTATATTTCGGATATGCTGAGGAGATCGATAAGGAGGGCTTCTCCATCCCCGAGGGGACCGTTGACTGGGTTGTAGAGATAGCCGATGAGCACATAATTGACCGGATATTGCCCACGGAGACAACCACCCAGGAGAGGGTGGATGCCCTAACAGAGTTACGAGACTACCTTGAGGACGATATTGAGAGCGATATAGAGCCCTATGAGGGCTACATACCGGTGGGGCTCGCTGCCATTGTTTTCGGGATCCTAACGTCGGCGACGTTCCTCATTTCATGGATACCGCTCTTAATCCTATCGCTTGCCTTTCTCCTCTTAATCCGCTTCGGGGTGGTGAAAAAGGTGGCCAAGGCGGTCGAGGTAATCAGGCTGAGCATTGAGTAGAGGGTCGGGCGTGCCTTCCGAGAGCAACATGAAGCGCTACCCGCTGATCCAGGAGGTCTCTACCTCATTAAAAGCCCCTGAAGCCTTCGAGCTCTTTAAGGAGCGGCCCTTCAGCTTCTTCCTGGATAGTGGGATGGACCCCGAGACGCTGGGGCGTTACTCCTTCATGGGCAGTGACCCTTTTCTGGTCGTGAAGAGCCGCGGTGGAGACATCTCCCTTCTTTACCGCGACGGGCAGGAAACGGTGACGGGCAACCCTTTCGATGTGCTGGGGCAGTTGCTTGAAAAATATGCCCTCGAACCTTCTCACTCCCCCATTCCCTTTATCGGCGGTGCTGTAGGCTACCTCAGCTACGACCTGTGCCACTTCATCGAGCGCCTGCCCGCAACCGCCGTAGATGACCTGAAGCTCCCGGAGTGCTATCTTGCCTTCTACGATGCCATAATCGCCTTCGACCACCTGGAGGGAAGGGCCTACATCGCATCCACCGGCTTCCCTGAGATGGAGGAGGCGAGCAGAAGGAATAGAGCCAGGGAGCGTATAGATGAGCTGAGGGATGTATTAGCGGAAGCACCCAGTCCCCAGACGGACTCCAGTTCGGAAAAAGCTGAAATGCCATGTTCAGGGCTGGCCCCAGGTTCGAAAAATGCCCCTGGCATGAAATTGCGCGCCAACTTCACCCATGAGGAGTATGTTAGGGCGGTGGCTGCTGCCAGGGAATACATCTATGCCGGGGACATCTTTCAGGTCAACCTATCCCAGCGCTTTGATGTGGACTTGCATACCGATCCCTATGAGCTATACAGGAGGCTGCGCCTCATCAACCCCGCCCCCTTCGCCTGCTACCTCAACTTCGACGATGTTACTGTAGCCGGCGCCTCACCGGAGAGATTCCTCCGCCTCACGGAGGATTTAGTGGAGACGCGTCCCATGAAGGGGACTCGCCCCAGGGGGAGATCGGCGGCGGAGGATGATGCCCTTGCCGGGGAGCTGCTTCATAGCATTAAGGACCGCGCCGAGAACGTGATGATCGTTGACCTTGAGAGGAACGACCTGGGGAGGGTTTGTAGATACGGAACGGTGCGGGTGAGGGAGCTATGGACACTTGAGAGATATGCCACCGTATTTCAACTCACCTCCACCGTGGAGGGAAGGCTCGGGGAGGGCAAGAACCGGACCGACCTGCTCAAGGCGAGCTTCCCCGGCGGCTCGATCACCGGCGCCCCCAAGGTGCGTGCCATGGAGATCATCGATGAGCTGGAGCCCACCAGGAGGAGCATTTATACCGGCTCCCTGGGCTACCTGAGCTTCGATGGCAATATAGACCTCAACATCGTGATACGCACCTTCATCATCAAGGATGGGAAGGCGTATTTCCAGGTGGGAGGTGGCATTGTCTCCGACTCGGAACCGGAGGCGGAGTATCAGGAGACCATGGACAAGGCCAGGGCGCTTATCGAGGCGCTGGAACTTTCAAGCTTTACGGAGGTGAAGTAATACCAGTCATGGATTTTTTGTATAAGGTTCATGGAGCGAAGTGGAGGGGGGAGCTGCCAGAACGGAGTGGGTGTTGATACTCATCATCGATAACTATGACTCCTTTGCCTATAATCTAGCCCAGTATATCGGTGAGCTGGGGTGGGAACCGGTCGTCTATCGTAATGACCGGATCGCTCTAGAGGAGATCGAGCAGCTCACACCTTCTCACATCGTGATCTCCCCGGGGCCGGGCACCCCCTTGGATGCGGGGGTCTCCAACGACGTGGTACGCCATTTTGCCGGCAGGGTACCGATTTTGGGGGTCTGCCTGGGGCATCAGTGCATCGGATATGTCTACGGCGGGTTAATCGTGCGTTCGGCGCCCATGCACGGAAAGACCTCGCCTATTTACCACGATGGCAAGGTAATCTACCAGGGTCTGGAGAGCCCCTTCGAGGCGGGGCGCTATCACTCGCTGGCGATAAAGCCGGGAACGCTGCCCCACTACATCGAGGTCTCGGCGGTAACAGAGGAGGGGGAGATTATGGGGGTGCGTCATAAGAGTTTTGTGGTCGAGGGGGTCCAGTTTCACCCCGAGTCGATACTCACCGCTGTGGGACATGATATATTGAGGAGGTTCTTGAGCATTAGAAGCCCGCTTTGGGGTTGATGTTGGGTTTGTGATGCTCATTATAAAACAGATCTAGGCCCAGGCGTTGGATAGCCCGGGCCGAAGCCTCAGACGACCTTTCAGCCTCGGGGGAAGAGTCCTGAAGCCCTTTTCTATATTTGAGGGATACAGTTAATGAGAATCGCCAGGGATGGTAGGTTATGAAGGACATTATCTATATCAATGGAGCACTGGTACCGCGGGGGGAGGCTAGGATCTCGCCCTTCGACCGCGGCTTCCTCTATGGCTACGGTCTCTTTGAGACGATGCGCTCCTACAGGGGACGGGTTTTCCGCCTCGACCGGCACCTGGCACGGCTCATGAACTCAGCCGAAAGACTCGGCCTCGCCGCTTTACTGGACCCCGCAGCGCTGGAGCAGGCTATCCAAAAGACCCTGGAGGCTAATAGGCTCCGCGATGCCCGCATCAGGCTAAGCGTTTCGGCAGGAGAGGGAGAGCGGGGGCTAGAACCTCCGGAATCGGGCACGCTCACCATCATCGTTGTTGCCCAGAAGCTTGTCCCCCCAACTCCACAGGCTTATGGGGAAGGCGTAAGCGCTGCCATAGTGAGCGCGAGGCGAAACAGCCAGTCACCGCTATCTGGAATAAAGTCGATGGCTTATCTGGAGAGCCTGCTCGCTCATTCCGAGGCTGTGGCTGCAGGAGCAGATGAGGCGATCCTGCTAAGTGAGCGGGGCACTGTTGCCGAGTGCAGCACCAGCAACATCTTTCTGGTGGTCGGGGAACGGCTACTAACCCCCTCAGCGGAGAGCGGCATACTGCCCGGGATCACCAGGGAGGTGGTCTTGGAGATGGCGCAGGGTCTGGGTATAACTACGGTAGTGGGCGAGATCCAACTAGCTGACCTCCTCGGCGCAGATGAGGCCTTCCTGACCAACTCAATAGTTGAGGTCATGCCCATAACTCAAGTGGATGGCAAGCCCGTTGGCTCTGGGAGGCCGGGGGAGATGACAAAGAGGCTGCTAAAAGCCTACAAGGAGCTGGTTCTGCAGCAGGGCCACGATTACTAGCTAGGGAGTTAAATACGAAACCTTCAGTAGTCCTCATGTACCTGTTGACCAACTTTTACCGACGTGTTATCATGTCTGAATTTTAACGGGGCTCAAGGCTTATGGAAAGTTTCGAAAAGGGGATAAAACGGAGCAGGGAGGGCTGGTTCAGCAGGGTGGTGCATCTCTTCGAGCGCGCTACTGCGGACCAGGCGCTGTGGGACGAGCTGGAGGAGCTTTTAATTACAGCCGATGTGGGGGTGAGCACCACCACCAGGCTCATAGAGCAGGTGAGGGAGAGGGCAGAAAGAGAGAGGCTTAAGGACGGCACCCAGATATATTCCCTATTGAAGCAGGAGATGGTGGCCATGCTAGAGGTAGATACCATGGGTGAGGCGGCTTCGAGCGCAGACCTCGCTTCATCGGGACCAAGGGTGATCCTGGTGGTCGGGGTGAATGGGGCAGGAAAGACACTCTCCATTGCCAAGCTGGCTAACTCCTTCAAGCATCAGGGGAAAAGGGTAATCATCGCAGCTGCCGATACCTTCAGAGCGGCAGCAATCGACCAGCTCAAGATACTGGGGAAAGGGGCTGGGGCCGAGGTGATATGCCATCAGCCCGGTGCCGACCCCGGGGCGGTGGTTTTCGATAGCCTTGAGGCGGCAAGGGCTCGCCAGGCGGACGTGGTGATCATAGACACGGCGGGGCGACTTCATACCAAGTTCAACCTGATGGAGGAGCTTCAGAAGATAAGGCGGGTAGTCTCAAGAAACGATCCCAGTGCGCCCCATGAGGTGCTTCTGGTTCTCGATGCTACCACGGGTCAGAATGGCCTGACGCAGGCCAGATACTTCACCAGGGCGGTGAGCGTTACCGGGGTATTCCTGGCCAAGCTCGACGGCACAGCTAAAGGGGGGATAGTACTTGCTATCTGCGATGAGCTGAAGATACCCATCCTCTTTGTTGGCACCGGCGAGACCCTGGAAGACCTTGCCCCCTTTGATGCCCAAACCTTTGTCGAGGTGCTGTCCTCTTGATCGATGCATTTATCTGGATTATAACGGTAGAGCTCTTAAGCCTGATTGCCCTGCCTGCCACCTTTGTCCTCTTCAAGAGCCTGCCCGATAGGGGATACGCCTTCGGAAAGGCTCTTTCTATCCTGATCATCTCGTTCCTTCTCTGGCTTGCCGCTTCTGCCCATATCCTGCCGAATACCCAGTGGGCCATCATCCTTATCATCGCCCTGCTTGCCGTAGGCTCCCTCTTTCTCTTCATCCGCCGCCGTCACCAAATAATGAGCTTCATCTCCGAGAACCGCCGTGTGATCATCGCCACCGAAGCTATCTTCCTCCTCTCTTTTGTCCTCATTGCCGTCGTGCGCGCCTATAACCCGGAGATCATCTACACGGAAAAGCCAATGGACTTCGCCTTCCTCAATAGCATTCTACGTAGCGACTATTTCCCGCCCAATGACCCCTGGCTCAGTGGACATGCTCTCAATAACTACTATTTTGGGCATATGATAATGGCTACCCTGACCAAGCTTACCGGGATATCATCAGCTGTTACCTTCAATCTCTCCCTAGCCTTGGTCTTTGCCCTGGCCGCTATAGGTGCCTTCAGCATTGTCTATAACCTGGTTAGGCTGTGCCGGGGAGGGATTAAAGCGGCGATCGGCTTTGGCCTGGCAGCGGCGGGATTCTTATTGCTACTGGGCAACCTTGAGGTTATCTTAGAACTATTTTATGCTCACGGCGTTGGAAGTGAAGGCTTTTGGGACTGGGTAAACATCAAGGGGCTGGATACCCCCTATCATAGTGCGCACTGGTATCCCACGGAGTTTTGGTGGTGGTGGCGGTCCACTAGGGTAATCGATATGGTCGTGGGAGGCATGAGCTTGGACTATACCATCAACGAATTCCCCAGTTTCAGCTTCATTCTGGGCGATCTTCATGCCCATATTTTATCTTTACCTGTTGTCCTTCTCTGCTTGACTTTAAGTCTCAATATATTGAATACCAAGGAATCCCTTGGGCTCAGTTGGCTTAGGAGGAACATCCTCCCGTTCTTGATTATTATTATTTGTCTCGGTGCATTGGGACCGATCCATACTTGGGACCTGCCCATCTGCCTTTTTATATTTATCGGGGCTATTTTCATTCAGACACGTTTCAAGCAAAGTGAGAGGGGATGGTTGAAAGGTTGGTTGGCACTTAGCCTTATCATGGTAGTTGGCGTCTTTCTCTTATACCTTCCATTCTACCTTACTTTTGAAAATCCGGTTTCTGGTATCTTGCCATGGCGTGGGCCGGATACTCGCCTCTTCCATTACCTGATTATATGGGGCCTCTTTCTCTTTATCGGTATCTCCTTTGCTTTGGCGCAAATTCGCAGTGGGCTGAGGTCTATTTCCTGGCGTACGATCTGCTCGATTTCTGTAGCTATACTTTTACTGTGGATAATCTGGGCCATAGTGGTGATGGCTACCGGAGGGGGAAGCTCTATCTGGGGGAAGTTAGGGCATCTAGTTCCTTTGCTTATCCTGCTCGGTTTAATAACTCTAGCCATTGTTCGAAGGATCAAGGAAGCTGATAATGATAACCTTGGCGCCATTTTTACGTTACTACTCTTCTTTGCTGCATTGCTGCTCACCATAGGTTGCGAGCTTTTCTATGTAGGAGACGTTTTTGGCACTCGGATGAACACTGTCTTCAGATTTTACTTCAGTGCGTGGGTGCTTTTTGCCATTGCCTCTGCTTTCTCTCTCTATTACCTTCATCGCAGCTGGAAGGTGTCTAGTTTTTCTGCTCGTTTGGTAAAATTTAGCTGGTGGGGGGTTTTAATCATACTCGTCATATACTCCTTTATCTACCCCATTACTGCTACATGGAGCAAGACCAATACATTTTCCGCGAGCCCTACCCTGAATGGGCTGGCATGGCTCCAAAGAAGTCATCCTGAGGAATTTGAAGCCGTTACCTGGCTTAATAACAATGTCGATGATGCTCCAGTTATCGTCGAGGCCCCGGGGGGGGAATATACAGACTATGGAAGGGTGTCAACCTATACAGGCCTACCTGCCATCCTGGGCTGGGAGACCCGCCAGTGGGTCTGGCGGGGCTCGGATCGTTATTTCGCAGGTAGGAGGGGGGATATTGACAAGATCTATAAAGGTGAGGATTTGAATGAGGTAGAAGCCATACTTGAGAAGTATGGAGTTGCTTATATCTATGTGGGTCGTTTGGAGAGGGAGATGTATGGAGCGGAAGTGGGGGAAGGATTCGAAGATTTCATGGATGTGGTCTTCGAAAATGACGGGGTAACCATCTATAAGGTCAGGGAGTAGGCGTTGGTGAGGTCGCGATGAAATTACGGAATTCACCAGATCCTGAGCTTTCCTTGATAGTGCCTACATATTGCGAGGGGCAGAGAATCGCTACATTAATCGAGAGGGTCCACCGTTCTTTATCGAGCTACAGCTATGAGCTTATCGTGGTTGATGATAACAGTCCGGATGGGACCTCGGAGCTTGCCCAAAGCCTCAGTAAAGATTACCCAGTTAGAGTGATAACCAGGACGGATGAGAGGGGCCTGGCTTCAGCGGTAGTTGAAGGATTCAAGCAGGCCAGGGGAGGGATTCTGGGGGTGATAGGTGCCGATTTACAGCATCCGCCGGAGGTGGTGCCTGAACTACTAAAGAAGGTGAGGAGCGGAGCGGAGGTCGTTATCGCAAGTCGTTACGTCGAAGGTGGTGGCAGCGAAGGCTGGAGCATGAAGAGGAAGATCATATCAAGGGCATCTAAGATGTTGGCGGTCCTTCTCCTGCCCTCGATCAGAGGGATTAAAGACCCCTTATCGGGTTTCTTCCTCTTGAGGAGGGAGGTAATCGGTAGTGTGGAACTGAGTCCAACCGGGCACAAAATCCTTCTAGAGATAATTGTCAAGGGAAAAGCCCGCGAGATAGCAGAGGTCCCGTATATATTCAGGGAGAGGGAAAAGGGAAAGAGCAATTTAAAGATTGGAGAGGGGATAAACTATCTGAAGCACCTATATTGCCTGGCAAGGTCAGGTGGGACAATAAGGTTCATTAAGTTCTGCTTTGTCGGAGCCAGTGGGACATTTGTTTGTTTAGGACTGTTATCGCTCTTTACCGAGGTTGTCGGACTATTCTACATCATCTCCTCAGCCATCAGTTACGAAACATCGATCATAACCAATTTCGTATTAAATGACACTTGGACCTTCAGGGATAGGCGATCCCCCGGCATGAGAAAATTTTTATACCGCGGATTGAAATTCAACATGGTCAGCCTGGTTGGCTTGGGAATCCATATGGCAATACTCTGGTTCTTTACTGAAGTAGTCGGGCTATTCTATTTAATTTCCGCGATCTTTGCCATAGCAGGTGCAATGTTTTGGAACTTCTTCATTAATACCTTGTGGACATGGAGGGCCAAACCTCATGGTGGACCTACTTAGAATGTTTAAAACGGCTATTGGCAATATCGTAGGATTACATGGTGGCGATCTATTAATTTGAGAATGCTAAAAAAGAGGTGCAGGATACTTCCTACCGGGGGTCTGGGGGTGTCCCCCAGCTTTAAAAAGTCCCCCAAGATTGGGGGATTAGGGGGTTAATTGAGACTATTTCAGCAGTCTCAATTTGTATAGTAAGCTAATAGTTTCTCTATGGCTAAGTTTTAATTGTATCTATATGAACCTGGATTTCCCCTATCAAAGGGGTACTAATAAGCGGAACCTATAATAAAAATAGCTTTAAAAATCCTCGTGTTTAGTGCCGGAGGAGTCTAATGGGTGAAAAGGCTCGGCAGTAACTGAAGCTTCAATTCTGCAAGCGGAGGAGACTGGAGTTCTGGTGGGACGGGGTCATCTCGGGCGATGGGCTGATGTGGCCTATCGCGAACTGGATTGGACACCGGGATTGGCGATTGCTGCAACCTATCTGCGAGAGATCCGAGGTAGCGGTACGTTCACACGGAGGATTATGCGTTGATATACGATTATAAAGGAGTTACCGCTCATAAGGTCAGGGAGTAGTTAATGGGGGGGTTACCTTGATTCAAGTGGCGTATGTCATATTCTGGTGGCTGGCCCTGTTGGTTATTGGCCTGATCAGCTTCCCCCTGGTCTCAAGGGTATGCGGCAGGTTGCCAGACAGGGGCTATTCCATCTCCAAGCTGGTAGGGCTTCTAATCTTAACATACTTCACCTGGATGCTCTCGAGCCTTCATATAATGCCATTTGGATACGTCAGCATCTGGATATCGTTGTCGCTTCTAGGGGCGCTCTCGCTCTACCTTGGCAGGAAGTATCTGAGAATATCCGACTGGCCCCGGAAACAGATCATAATCGGCGAATCGATCTTCGCCGGTGCCTTTGTCGTATTCTTACTGATCACGATCGGAAATCCAGATATTTATCACTACATGGGTGATTACTACACGAATTTCCACATCTTAAGCTCGATAACAAGGGGCGGTTACTTTCCTCCGATCGATTCCTGGTTTAGCGGCGAGAGCATTTCTTATTATTACTACGGGGGGCATCTGCTGTCGGCTATACTCACCGTTTTCACAAAAACGCCGCCATCAATAGCGTTCAATATAGCGGGGGCAATGTTTTCTGCCCTGGCGGTATGCGCTTCTTACGGCCTGGGTTATAGCATCACTAAAAGGAAATTGTACGGCTTTCTTGCTGCTTTCTTCGTTTGTGTAGTTGGATATATTTCGGGCGCATATCAACTCATGGCTTACGTTTTCCAGACTGATATTATGGGTTACCCTCCCTATGGGTCTCCCAATATCATTGATTGGATGCTCGGGTTCGATTTTTGGAGTGCAGGCGGATCGGTAATAGAGGGTTCTTGGGTGGGTTACCCGTATTACAAATTCGTGAGATGGGACATGCATTCATACATGATGAGCATTCCCTTCCAGCTTATGTTTATCACACTTATCTTTGCTGTGTTCCAGAAAAGCCGCTTCAGAGATAGAATTGCCAGATCGGATACTCTAGTAGATATTCTTATATTGGGCCTCTGCCTCGGGTTTTTCTTTATGCTCAATACATGGGAGTACCCGACATATATCATATTTACTCTGCTTGCATTCGTGCTTCTACGGATAAGGCCCAGTATGAAGGGCAATCTCCTTGTCCCTGCGGTTATCGTGGCCCTAAGCTTCCTGTTATATATCCCCCATTACATTTCATTGTCGGTAAGCGGTTATAACGGCGTAGGACTGGTGGCAGCTAGAACAACCCTAGCTCAATTCTTCGAATATTGCGCCTTGTTTTTGTTTGCCGTCTGCTCTCTGCTGGTTATATTGGTATT
>DATKYK010000022.1 GCA_035528575.1 Dehalococcoidia bacterium
CCATCGATCCCGCTGAAGTACGTGCCAGCAGCTTTCACTTCACCGTGACGGCCGACATGCGCGGCATCCACACGGCCTTCGGGAAACTATGCGACTCGATTAACAGCGAGGTCGGTGGGCCCGGCGCATTCCACGTCTCCGCAGGGGATATCGATTCAACCATCCCGGAGAACCGCGCTGTAATCGATACCAAGTTTGGGTCGTCGGCAATCTGGTACCCCCTCATCGGAAACCACGAAGCGGAAACCGGGGCAGACATGCAGTGGCTTCGGGAGGAATATGACAACGGCAACAGCCTGAGGACGCCGCTGAAGAACTACACCAACCAGGACGGCCCAACGGGTACAGTGCGGGTGAATTATTCCTGGGACCACGAGAACGCCCACTTCATCGCGCTGAACGAGTATTGGAATGGCGGCACCAGCGAGGGCAGCGGAACGAGTCTCTCGGGCAGTGACACGGCCACCGACGGCGACATCGTACCGGAGCTGTACGACTGGCTGGCAGCGGACCTGGCGGCTAACACCAAGCCGTTCGTCTTCGTCTTCGGCCACGAGCCGGCCTTTCCTTACACTCGTCACGTTGGCGACAGCCTGGACAAGTACGAGACCCACCGGGACGACTTCTGGGCCCTTTTGGAGTGTGCGGGCGTTGACGCATACTTCAACGGTCATACACACTACTACTCCAAGCACCAGGGCGACAAGAACCATGTCGGCAACGTCTGGCAGCTCGATGTCGGTAATGCCGGTTGGGACCTTGGCGACGGCTTGACCTACTTCGATGTCGTCGTGGGCGATGACCAGGCGACTGTCAACGTGTACCGTGGGACCGGGACGTCATTCAGCCTGGCCGATTCGGTCTCCCTCCCTGCATCAATAGATTGTTTGCAGGTTGATGGAGAGGGGTTGGCCGATGGCACCCCTATTCCTAGCTGGAACTTGACATATTTCGGCATTTCACCGGTTGCAACTGTTACTGCAACTGACACTCCAGCTGGTATTCATTCGGGCGATCGTGGCGTGCGGGTCAACGGTGACAACCCTGCAGGCATAGAACTCGACAATGTTGCCAAAGGGATTATAACGGCGGACTACTGGCATTACCCCAAACCAGGTCCTGACACCAACTCTGTCTTTCGGTTTTTTGGAGGCTCATGGAACGGTAGCTCCGAATCTATCTGGGACTATTTTTACGTAACTAAGAACGATCAGGACAAGTGGCTGGTTGACCCTGGGGCGCATTATGTGGGCGACTACTCAGGTAGTTACACTCATTTCGTGATTACAATCGACACCTGCACCGGTCTGTTCGACCTCTCCATTGACGAGCAGCACGTATACCATGGCCTGGTGCAGTATGCCGATAGGATTTGGACCTCTGGGATTCGTTATGTCACTATCAATAGCGGCCGCGATGGAGCCGGTACCGACAGCTATTTTGACGACCTCTTGATCACCGCTACTGCTACATCTACTTCCACGCCTACACCGACACCTACGCCTCCTGCTCCCTCCTGCTTCATCGCCACCGCTGCCTACGGCACAGCGACAGCAGAGGAAATCGACACCCTCAGAGCTTTCAGGGACGACGTGTTGCTGGAAAGCACATTGGGCTCTCAACTTGTGGAGTGGTACTACCAGACCAGCCCGCCGGTGGCGGACTTCATATCGGAGCATCAGCCGTTAAGGACTTTGGTGAGGGAGCTACTTGTTGACCCCGTTGTTTCGCTAGTTGAAGCTACGGAGAATCTCTGGCGAAATTAAAGCACCAGCCTTACACGCTGCACAAATAGAGGGGCAACAGTGAAAGTGACTATTGAAGAGGAGAAAGTAGGGAAAAAGCTAGGCAGTACGAAGGTTGATTCCCATTGTGAGGGATTCTATTCCGGCAACGGTTGCAACCGTCACCCTGATTGTCTCACTTGCCCCTTCCCCGATTGCCAGGCTGGATACAAGCAGATGAAAGTGGAGCGCAGCAATGGCTAGGCCGAAGCGATGGATAGGGGTTAACGATAATATGTGGGAGTATAACCAACAGGATACCGTCGCTTATTTCACCCCAATAGCGCCTTATAAAAACTCAAGCTACCACTAAAGCTGACAGAGCAAGTATATCGCTGCACCATCTCTAGGCTTTCCCATCTGCTACCCAACCCTTCCTAACTCTACAAATGTTGACAACAAACCCCATTTATGCTATACATGGCCTACTAAAGAAACAAAAGGAGAGTCAAATGACTAAAAGGGGGAAAATCCTGCTTGTCCTAGTTAGCTTGGCAGTGGTTCTGGTCATAGCAGGCGTTACCAGCACCGTGACGCACGCTGCCACAGAAACCCTAGTCTTAACCAGGGCATGGTGTGGAAACACTTCGGTACTGCCTCCTACCCTCAACGATTTGAACATTGGTACGGAGATATCGGAGATATATAAAGCGAACTTATTATCTTCTAATGATGTATGGGATGATTGTTCGCACACCTGGGAAGAAGCCGCTTATGATTTTCATAGATTTGAGTTCAAAATAGAGGACACTAGTACATGTTGTACCCAGCTTAATGTGTTACACGAAGGGTGTGGGCATTTTACATCGGATTCGGAGGCAAATGGGCATTTCCTTTGTATATGGAATTACGCCAATCCAGGATGGGAATTTGTAGACGGAACTACTAACGGGAACTGTGATCAAACACTAACGGGCACATTTACCACTAACTGGTCCAATTATATTCAAGGTGGATATGTATATCTATTAGCAATAACTCAAGATAAAGGTTGGTCCTGCCCTTTCCTTTATACCTGGAACGGAACTACCTATCAACTTATAGGCGATATGTATGGTGGTGCCGGGCTGGGCTATAATCCTACACCAGGGAGAGACAAAGATTATATTAACGTTGATGGCTCTAAACTGATACCAGTCAATGGTACCTACCGCCTGGAGATCGCAGTGGACCAAAATGAAATAACATATCTGGATGAGGTCAGATTGATAGCTGTCGATCACTCACCCGATATAGAGATTTACTCACCAGCGCCACCAGCATTTTGGATTAATGAGATTCCTCCATTCGAGATAGATACGATAAAGGATCCTGTAACCCCGGTCTCGGCAACAGACGGGGATGGCAGGGATATTCTGCCAGCTATCTCAGAAATAGACAGGGAGTGTACCGAGGCACATCTGTTCTCTTTTGATACCATAACGCTAGACTTTGGAAATCTAAGCGAAGCAGAACAAATAAAGCTGTTATACAGCGCCTGGATGGACTTGGGAGGTGAACCTGAGTGGACCGTGAGACGAGAATTTGTTGCATCGCACCCCGGTGAACCACTGATTGGCAACTCCTATGCTGAGGTGATAAATGAGGATGGAGAGTGGGAGAGGATTTCCGACTTCCGCACACTATCAATGTCGAAACCGAGGACGTGGGTCGTGGACATCACCAACTGGTTTAAGACAGACGACTATAGAGTTAGGCTAAATATTTTCACTAAGACACATTTCGATTATATAGCTGTTGATACCTCACAGGATGAGGAGGTCTCAGTTACCGAGCTCGCCCCCATTTCAGCAGACTTATACTGGAAAGGCGTTTCCATACAAACTTCTCCCGATGGGAAAGAGCCGGTCATGGCTAGCTATTACGATACCACGGAAGATTTAACCGGTTTCGGTGTGTTCGAGGGTAAGTTCACCAGGTATGGGGATGTCCTCCCATTATTAACCCAGGTTGATGACAGGTTTGTTATTATGCATGCTGGCGATAGCATCTCTATCAACTTCAATGAACTACCTATTCCCGAGGGGATGGAAAGGGACTATTATGTGGTTTGCGATGGATATTATAAGACGGATGCTGTGCGGAAATGGTTGGGCCAGGATGTAAGCAGTGTGGAACCACTGCCGTTCCATGCTATGTCTGCTTATCCCTACCCAGAAAGCGAAAGCTACCCCTATAATGCTAAAAATATGGCATACCTTGATGAGTATAACACAAGGGAATTTAGGGCATCGCTGTCTGGTGAATCAGGGCACCATACCATTTATTCCGATTATGCCGAGGTGGAATTCACCCCTTGCGTGGTGGGTGGCGATGTCCTCTCCATAAACAAAGTTGCTGTCCTGGCGCCGCTGGTCGGCTTTTTAGTATTCTTAATCTTGGTTGTTGGTGGTTTCCTGGGTTTAAGAAGACTCAAGGCCCGGTAGGTTATCCAAAAGCGAACCGAGGGCGTTTAGCTACATAGCCCTGGTGATGCTTACCTTGGCATTACCAGGGCTTGATTTATGACGCCGCTTTCCCTTGCGGCAGGTGTTTTGGCCCACCTGTTCCGCAGTAGGACTACGTCAACCTAGTGTTCACCACAGTGACGGCTTAAGGAACTTCGGGCTGTCGCTGAAGCTAACTGTGTGAGTATATCGCCGGATCATCTCTGAGCTTTCCCGTCTGCCTAATGGCTTAGTTCCCCTGTGCCATACAATTTGATAATCAGATAATCAAAGGCAAGCCCGAAAAGAGCTTGCCTTTGATTTTTTTATAAACTTTTTCTATGAACTAACTCTTATGCGCTAATCCTGCGTCGTATAAAGAGTGTTCCACCAACTATGATAGCTGCCGTTAGAGCAAGCCAAGGCGCCAGGATAACATATTCATTCACCGGGTAGACTTCTCCGCCTACAGGTACCCTACACTCATCCGCTGCCAACGCACCCATATCTGCTCCTGGGGGACCTTGAAAGGAATTTATGACACCACCATTGTTTGGATTAACCTCCCATATATGCGAAACATTCCCAATAAACAGGGTGTTCCTATGAAAAGAGAAGCCCAAACCGAATATTGTAGCCCCGCCGGGAGAGGAAAACGAGTTTAGCATTGTCCCATCTTGAGTGTCTAGTTCATATATTGTATTCGTGTCTGTAAAGAAGACGGTGTTCCTCGTCCCGGCAAAAGAGCCTCCTCCGTGCAGATCTAAAACGACGGGATCATTGAGGGTAGTAATAAGCGCCCCGGTGTCTGGATTCAAGACATAAATCTCGTCGGTGCTATTATCCAAGGCAAATAGCCTGTAACAGGAAAACCCCAAGGCGGCAATATCACCGGCAAATGCCGGTCCTGTAAAAGAGTTAATCAAAGAGCCATCTAAAGGATCTATTTCGTATATAGTCTGTGGTGTCCCGCCTGTACCGGAAGTAAAAAACATTCTCCCATTACCATAGGCTAGACCTTCGCTACGATCGGTAACCGATGGTGTGGTGAAAGTATTCAGCACATTACCTGTTGATGGGTCCAGCTCATGGATTTCTTGAGAGGCACTATCAACTATAAATAGTTTTCCCTGTGCAGCGAGTGCAGGTGAATTCATAGGCATTAAGAAGAGAAGTGACAAAACCACCGTTAAGCACATAAGCCTGAATACTTTAGTCATTTTCTTAGCCTCCCCCATTTAATCTTAAACCTTAGTTTGACTTTATATAAATACTAAAGTCCGTGGTTTGCTACTGCTAATTCATGTCCCCTTTATTAGTCCTTCCTACCTGTCAAATTGAAAATACCACTTTATTCGCATACAGTTATATCACTTATGCTGTTGCATATAAATATCACTATTTATCGAATTTGTCAATGCATCAAATAGAGCCAATCTATGTCCCCCAGCCTCCCATCAGGACAGTTAACGGGGTATCCTGGACTAGATAGGGCAGGCTGAACTACATAGTGTAGGCTGGCCGACGTCGGCCAGCGCCTACCCGTCATGATTGACTATGTGGCGCGAGGGCCTTAGAATTGAAAGTTGTAATAAGGGCTTTTTAGCAGGCGGTTTTCATGGGTTCGGGAAAGACAGAGACTAAGACAAAGGGATATATTGAAATTGACCAGGAGTTCTGCAAGGGATGCCAGATCTGCATGTCGTTCTGCCCCAAGGATGCGATTTGCCTTTCCGACAAATTGAATGCCAGTGGCTATTTGCCGGTCCGGTTCAATGAGGAGAGCGGGTGCACCGGCTGCGCCATCTGTGCTGTGGTATGTCCGGAAGTTGCGATAGAGGTCTACCGTGACTAAGGTTCTCATGAATGGTAACAGCACGATCGGAGAAGCAGCCATCCGGGCTGGCTGTCAGTGCTATTTCGGCTACCCCATTACCCCTCAGAATGAGCTGACCGAATATATGGCTACCCACCTGAGCAGAAGGAAGGGTTGCTCCTTTATTCAGGCAGAAAGTGAGATTGCTGCCATAAACATGGTCTACGGGGCCAGCGTGGCCGGGTCAAGAGCCATGACCTCCTCCTCCAGCCCCGGAATCAGCCTGAAGCAGGAGGGAATCTCCTATCTGGCAGCCTGCGAGCTTCCCGCGGTGATTGTCAATATGTCCAGAGGCGGGCCGGGGTTGGGAAGCATATCCGCCTCTCAGTCGGACTATTTTCAGGCTACCCGCGGCGGAGGTCACGGTGACTACCGGACCATAGTTCTGGCCCCATCATCGGGGCAGGAGCTGGCAGACCTCACCCACCGCGCCTTTGACCTGGCCGATAAGTATCTGGTTCCGGTAATTGTCCTTGGAGATGGCATGCTGGGACAGATGATGGAGCCGGTAGAATTCAAGCATGAAGCCCCCGATGAACTGCCGGTAAGAAGCAATGCAATGAGGGGGGCTAAAGGG
Organism: Dehalococcoidia bacterium; assembly: GCA_035528575.1. Taxonomy (NCBI): domain Bacteria; kingdom Bacillati; phylum Chloroflexota; class Dehalococcoidia; species Dehalococcoidia bacterium. The sequence continues at coordinate 6,664 of DATKYK010000022.1, forward strand.
CGACCGAGCAGGATTATCAAGACCTTCACCTCAAAGCCCGCCGAGCTGGAGGAGATAAACTGGAGTTTGTTCAGAAGATACCAATTGATCAGGAAAGAAGAAACCGCCTACGAGGCCTTTATGGTTGAAGATGCCAGGCTAGTAGTCGTTGCCTTCGGTATAGCAGCCCGGATCGCTAAAGGGGCGATCAAGAATGCAAGGTCAAATGGACTGAGAGTGGGAATGTTGAGGCCAATTACCCTGTGGCCATTTCCTTCCCAAAAACTGAAAGATTTGTCTAAAAAGACAAAGGATTTTCTCGTCTTTGAGATGAACATGGGCCAGATGATAGAAGATGTGCAACTGGCACTGGAAGGCAAAGGAGCGGTCTACTTCTACGGGAGGCCGGGAGGCGTTATTCCCACCCCCACAGAGGTCTCCCGCGTAATCTCGCGCCATTATTATCAGAAGGGTTTGAAGTCGGCAAAATGAGAAAGGTATACACCCGACCCAGATCGTTAAAGAGGGTTCCTTTCCACTACTGTCCAGGATGTGGGCATTCCATTGTCCACAGGGTTATGACCGAGCTCATTGACGAGATGCACCTGCAGGATAGGATCATCGGTATCCCCCCGCCCGGGTGCTCGGTCTTCGCCTACCACTACTTCGATGTGGACATGGCAGAATCGGCCCATGGCAGAGGGGCGGCGGTGGCGACCGGCATAAAAAGGGCATATCCCGAGGTAATAGTGTTTACCTATCAGGGGGATGGCGATCTTGCCGCCATCGGCACCGCCGAGACCATACATGCCGCCAACAGGGGAGAGAGGATAACCGCCATCTTCATCAACAACGCCGTATACGGAATGACCGGTGGGCAGATGGCCCCAACCACCCTTTCAGGGCAGGTGACCACTACCACCCCTTACGGACGGGATGTAAACCTTGAAGGATATCCGGTAAAAATGAGCGAAATGGTGGCTCTGGTCAGGGGTGCGGTGTATATCGAGCGGACTGCGGTGAACTCCCCGGTCAACATTAGAAAGACCAAGAAGGCTATCCGAAAGGCGCTCCAGTCCCAGATCGACGGTCTCGGCTTCTCCCTGGTGGAAATACTCTCCCCGTGTCCCACTAACTGGAGGATGACCCCGTTAGAATCGTGGCAGTGGATCGACAAAGAGATGACGAAGGAGTTCCCTCTGGGGGTAATCAAGGACATAACTGGAAAAACCGATGCTGATTAAGACAGTATTTGCCGGTTTTGGAGGTCAGGGTGTTCTATCCATGGGGCTCAATCTGGCCCAGGCAGCAATGCTAGAGGGAAAGAACGTAACCTATTTACCCTCCTACGGCGCCGAGGTCCGCGGGGGCACCGCCAACTGCACGGTTGCGGTATCAGACGAAGAGATTGCATCTCCGGTTGCCTCCTCTCCGGACTTCATTGTCGCCATGAACCAGCCCTCCCTGGTCAGATTTCAAAACCAGATTCAATCGGGCGGTGTGCTGTTTATTAATTCCTCTCTGATTGACGCTGAAATCTCAAGGGGTGATATTGAAATTGTCAGAGTGCCGGCAAACAGTATTGCTGAAGAACTGGGCAGCCCTAAATCAGCTAACATGGTGATGCTGGGAGCATTTACCAAGAAAAGCAATCTGGTTTCCGTTTCGAGCGTAATTGAAGAGCTAAAAAGCACCTTGAAGAAAAAACAGAAACTGATCGCAATCAACAAAAAGGCTCTGATGGCAGGATATGATCTGGTCTAATGAGCGGTTAGCTAGATATGTATTGTTCGCAGGTCATTGCCCTAGCAATCCAACATGCCGCTTGCCAGCAGCTCCACCGATGATGAAAATGGCGCATATTTACACCGGCCTTGTCTGTCAGTACTATGGAAGCAGGAACCCGGAGACCCATGGGCCTGGATTCCCGCCTGCGCGGGAATGACATGGGCGTTTCAGCCTGTCCCGAGGCCGACAGGTCGGCCGACGCTTCGGCCCATATCAGGGCTCTATTTCAGTGGCAATGACAGAAAACATTGCGTTATTCTATATTTATCCGCAATGGAAGCTGGTTTTATCAGCGTCCTGGCCAGTGCTGACGGCTGAAAGCTTTATAAAATCGGGGGTAAGTCATGTGCGTAAAACAGACTTCGATCAGTCTTGATAACGTGCCGGGGAAGTTCTTGGATGTGAGCGAATACCTGGGAGCCGAAGGGATAAACATCAGGGCTATTTCCGTAGCCGATACATCCGACGTCAGTACCGTAAGGTTTGTTGCGGATGACCCGGAGAAAACTACCAATGTCTTGAGAAGCCACGGTTATTCAGTAAAAGAAACCGACGTAATAGCCGTAGAGGTGCCTGACCATCCCGGTGGCCTTCAAGCAGTACTCAAGCCTCTTAAAAGGAACAACATTAATGTCCACTACCTCTATCCCTATCTGGGCAGGGGAGCAAGCGGGCAGCCCATAATAATCGTGGGCGTGGATAAAACCGAAGAGGCCCTGGATGTTTTGAAAAAGAACTGGGTTCACACCTTCGGTAAAGAGATCTATGCCCTTTGACGATGTCCCCCTCAACGATATTATTAAGGCCTCAATCGAACCAAACCCGCTTTACCCACAGAGGGCCGGAGGTTACTTAACAGCAAGCCTATCGACAAGGGATACTGGTATATGCAAAATAGTCGTGCCGGTTTTTCTGTATAGCTTAAAGTCAGGCGCCGTGCGGGGTCTGAGTCAGCATTGGCATTGGCATTCCTCTTGACGAAGATCCCCAAAGCCCTCCACCATTGACAGCAGACCCTCCGTCGTCTACTATGTGCGCACAAACAACCAGCGTAGAATTTGCCCAGCCTGAATTAACATGAAATGTATAAAATGCGATTCTGATAATCGAGAAGGTGCCAAGTTCTGCGAACAGTGCGGCACTCGGTTAGTCCGCAAATGTCCTGATTGTGGTGCTGAGGTTAGCCCGACGGCCAGGTTCTGCGCCGAGTGCGGCCACGATATAGCAGAGCCCAAAGAAGCCCCTCCTATCGACTACTCCCAGCCCCAGACCTACACCCCCAAGTTCCTGGCCGATAAGATCCTTACTACACGCAGCTCTATCGAGGGGGAGCGCAAACTGGTCACCGTGCTCTTCGCCGATGTAGCCAACTTCACCTCCATGTCGGAGAAGCTCGACCCCGAGGAAGTCCACGAGATCATGGACGGCTGTTATCAACTCCTCATGGACGAGATACACAGGTATGAAGGCACCATCGACAAGTTCACCGGCGATGGAGTTATGGCACTCTTCGGTGCCCCAGTGGCCCATGAGGACCACGCTCAGCGTGCCTGCTACACCGCTCTGGCAATGCAGAGAGCCATAGGGGAATACGGTGAGAAGATAGTGAAGGAGTGCGGGGTAGAGTTCAAGATGCGAGTAGGACTGAACTCCGGTCCGGTGATCGTAAGCTCTGTGGGGAATGACCTGCGGATGGACTATACCGCCATCGGGGACACAGTCAATCTGGCCTCGAGGATGGAGACCAATGCCAAGCCCGGCAGAGTTCTGGTTTCCTCAGGTACCTATAAGATAGCCAGGGACTTCTTCAAGTTCGAGCCTGTGGGAAAGATACAGGTAAAGGGGAAAGAGGAGCCTGTGGAGGCCTACCAGATTATCGAGGTCGGAGAGGCCGAGACACGGATAGAAGCGTCGGTCGCCAGGGGCCTCACCAAATTCGCCGGCCGGCAGAGGGAGATTGCAGCCCTGAAAGAGGCTTTCCAAAAGGCGCAGTCAGGCTCTGGCCAGGTAGTGGGCATCGTGGGTGAAGCTGGAGTAGGCAAATCCAGGCTCCTCCTCGAGCTGAGGGTAGCACTTAAGGAAGATGAATTTACCTACCTCGATGGCCAGTGTCTTCATTACGGTGGCTTAATGGCGTACCTCCCCTTGCTAGATATCCTGAGGTCCTACTTCGATATTAATGAGGGAGAGCGGGAGTTTGTGGTAAAGAAGAAGATCACAGATAAGATAGCCCTCCTTGACGAGAATCTTGAGAGTATCCTATCACCGCTACATGACATTCTCTCCCTCAAGGTAGAGGATGTGAATTACATGATGTTGGAACCTCAGCAAAAACGGGAGAGGATCTTCGAGGCTATTCGTGACCTGCTGATACGGGAGAGCCAGAACACGCCCCTCATTCTCGCTATTGATGACCTGCAATGGATCGATAAGACCTCGGAGGAGTTCCTCACCTATCTAATCGGCTGGCTAGCCAATGCCCGTATCCTGCTAATCATTCTCTACCGGCCGGAGTACACCCATCAATGGGCGAGCAAGTCCTACTACAGCCAGATCCGTGTTGAACAACTCTCCACGGATAACAGCGCCGACCTTGTGAAGTCGATCCTTGAGGATGGAGAAGTAGTGCCTGAATTAAGTGACCTAATCCTTACCAGAGCGGCTGGAAATCCTCTCTTTATGGAGGAATTTACTCGCACCCTATTAGAGAACGGCTCCATCCAGAAAAAGGACCATCAATATATGTTGAGCACAAAGGCCTCTGAAATACAGGTACCCGATACCATTCAAGGAATAATTGCAGCCCGCATGGACCGATTAGAGGATAACCTCAAACGTACAATGCAGGTGGCCTCTGTTATTGGTAGAGACTTCGCTTTTCGTATCCTCCAGACCATTATGGGGATGAGTGAGGAGCTTAAATCATGTCTACTCAACCTACAGGGATTGGAATTCATCTACGAGAAGAACCTTTTCCCCGAACTAGAATACATATTCAAACATGCTCTAACTCAAGAGGTGGCATATAATAGCCTACTTCTTAAAAAGAGAAAGGAGTTACACGAAAGAATAGGGACGGCAATTGAGGAACTATATCCAGATAGGTTGGAGGAATTCTATGAAATGCTGGCTCATCATTATGCCAGAACCGAGAACCTGGAGAAGGCTTACCAGTATCTGAAGCTATCTGGGGACAAGACATCAGGTCACTATGCCAACAGGGAAGCCTTTTATTTCTACAGGGAAGCGATAAAGGTACTAAATGAGTTACCTGAGCCCGAGGAGAACAGAAAGAGACTGATAGAGGTGGTACTCTCAATGGAAGGCCCTATGAAACTCCTCGCCTACCCAGAAGATTCTCTTCATGTCCTCCAGGAAGGAGAGAGGCTGGCAAAAGAGGTCGGGGATCTTAGGAGTCTGGCAATTATTTATGCCAGCATGGGTCTCTGTCATACGTTTAAAGGAGATTCTAAGCAGGGGATGAGGTACGCCGAGTATTGCTTCGATATGGCGGCCAAGATAGAGGATATTGAACTTATGGCTCCTACTGCATTCAATCTTTGCTCCTCCTATGCCATACTTGGGGAACATACAAAAACAGTTGCAGTAGCAACTAAGGTCCTTTCTCTACTTGAGAAGACTCACAGAGAGTCTGAATCCTTCGGAGTAGCACTCAATTTCAATATATATGCGGCTCTCTCTTCGTATTGTGGGCAGGCAATGTGCCTTATGGGAGATTTCAAAGAGGGAATAGCTTTGTGCGACAAGGGCCTCCGTTTTCTGCAGAATACGGATAACTTATACAGCTTGGGTTTCGTGGAGATTATGTATGGTTTGGTTTACGTTGCCAAGGGAGACGGCGAAAATGCCATTAACCATTCGCAAAAAGCTGTCGCATATGGGGAGGAGGGACAGATAATACCTGTGGTGAGCATTGCATCGGGTTTGTTGGGCTTGGGATATCATTTACTTGGGAATCAGGAAACAGCTCGTCAATATATAGAGAAAGGGCTTCAAATACAGGAGGATACAGGGCTTTCTATGCTAATGTCTCTTAATAAAATAGCTTTGAGTATGGTTCATTTCGATTCGGGTGACCTGGATAGTGCTCGGATGTGTGCTGAGGAAGCCCTGGAGTTAGCACGGAGCAATGATGAGAAATGGCCATTAGCGATGTCATGGATCTTCTTGGGGATGGTCCTGGGTAAAGCGGGTAAATCACAGTACAATCAGGCCGAAGAGTGTATTCTGCAGGGAATCAAGCTCTGTAATGAATGGAAAATGAGGCCGTCGTGCTCTGAAGGGTATCTCTACCTGGGAGAGCTTTATGCCGACATGGGCCAGAGGGAAAAGGCCATTGAAACCCTGAAGAAAGCCGAAGGTGCGTTCCAGGAGATGGGAATGGACTACTGGCTGCGCAGGACGCAAGAGGCGCTGGAGAGGGTGGAAAAGAAAACGAAATAATGAAATGCCCAAAATGCCAGGCTGAAAACCGACAAGGGGTTAAGTTCTGTGAGGAATGTGGTGCCAAGCTAGAATTACTCTGCCCAAGCTGCGGAGCTAACATTCCATCAGGCAAGAAGTTCTGTGGCGTGTGCGGCCACGATCTGGAGGAAATAAAAGCAGCACTGCCCGTCGACTATAACGAGCCCCAATCCTACACCCCCAAATTCCTCTCCGATAAAATCCTCACTATTCGCAGCGACATAGAGGGGGAGCGCAAGCTGGTGACCGTGCTCTTCACCGACGTTGCCGGCTACACCTCCATGTCGGAGAAGCTCGACCCCGAGGAGGTCCACCAGATCATGGACGGCTGCTTCAAGCTCCTTATGGACGAGATCCATAAGTATGAAGGCACCATCGATAAATTCACCGGCGATGGAGTCATGGCCCTCTTTGGCGCTCCTATAGCCCATGAGGACCACGCCCAGCGTGCCTGCTATGCTGCACTGGCAATGCAGAGAGTCATGGGCGAATACGGCGAGAAGATTGAGAGGGAGTGCGGCGTGGAGTTCAAGATGCGGGTGGGGCTCAACTCCGGCCCGGTGATTATAGGCGCGGTGGGGAATGACCTGAGGATGGATTACACCGCAATCGGGGATACCACTAATCTGGCCTCCAGGATGGAGACCAATGCAAGGCCCGGCACCGTCCTGGTTTCGTCAGGCACATATAAGATAGCCAGGGACTTCTTCAGGTTTGAGCCCCTGGGAGAACTGAAGGTGAAGGGGAAAGAGAAGCCGGTGGAGGCCTACCAGCTTATAGAGGCCAGCGAGGTTGAAACGCGGATCGAGGCCTCGGTCGCCAGGGGCCTCACCAAATTCGTGGGCCGGCAGAGAGAGATTGCAGCCTTGAAAGAGGCCTTTGAAAAGGCGCAATCAGGCTCCGGCCAGGTGGTGGGCATCCTGGGAGAGGCCGGCGTGGGCAAATCCAGGCTACTCCTTGAGCTGAGGGGAGCACTCCCCAAAAGGGAACATACCTACCTCGAGGGCGAATGTCTGCACTACGGGGGGCTAATGGCTTACCTGCCCTTGCTGGATATCCTGAGGACATACTTCGATATCAAGGAGGGAGAGCGGGAGTTTGTGGTAAAGAAGAAGATGACAGATAAGATAACCCAGCTCGATGAGAAGCTCGAGGGCATCCTGCCGCCGCTGCAAGACATCCTATCCCTTCAGGTAGAGGATGTGAATTACATGATGCTGGAACCTCAGCATAAAAGGGAGAGGATCTTCGAGGCTATTCGTGACCTGCTGATACGGGAGAGCCAGAACAGGCCCCTCATCCTCGCTGTGGAGAACCTCCAATGGGTTGATAGGACATCGGAGGAGTTTCTGACCTATCTCCTCGGCTGGCTGGCCAATGCCCGTATCCTGCTGATAATTCTCTACCGGCCGGAATACACCCATCAATGGGCAAGCAAGTCCTACTACAGCCAGATCCGCGTGGACCAGCTATCCACCAGCACCAGCGCCGAGCTGGTGCAGTCTATCCTTGAAGAGGGAGAAGCGGTGCCCGAGCTCAGTGAGCTCATACTGAACCGGGCCTCAGGCAACCCCCTCTTCATGGAGGAGTTCACCCATACACTATTAGAAAACGGCTCCATCCAGAAGAAGGACCACCAGTACGTGTTGAGCATAAAGGCATCCGATATCCAGGTGCCCGACACCATCCAGGGGATCATCGCTGCCCGAATGGACCGACTGGAGGAGAACCTCAAGCGCACCATGCAGGTAGCATCCGTCATTGGGAGGGACTTCGCCTACCGCATCCTCCAGACCATCACCGGAATGCGGGAGGAGCTCAAGTCCTACCTGCTCAACCTTCAGGGGCTGGAGTTCATCTATGAGAAGAGCCTATTCCCGGAGCTGGAATACATCTTTAGACACACTCTCACGCAAGAGGTAGCATACAACAGCCTGCTTCTCAAGAGGAGGAAGGAGATCCATGAGAGGATAGGTAATGCCATAGAGGAGCTGTACCCGGACAGGCTGGAGGAGTTCTACGAGGTGCTGGCACATCACTATTCCCGAAGCGAGAATGCAGAGAAGGCCTTCCAGTATCTGTTTTCATCGATGGTAAAGACAGGGCTCAGCTATTCCCTGTGGGAAGCCTTTCGTTTTGGCAGGGAGGCGTTTAACGTACTCAACAATATGCCACAGACCGATGAGAATAAAGTTAATGGTATCAATGTTCGACTAATATTAGCATTGGTAATGCAAGGTTTGGGCTACCCGGAAGATTCGCTCCAGATCCTCCAGGAGGGCGAAAAATTATCGAAAGACCTAGGTGATGAGAGAAATCTAATCATATTTCACAGCAATATAGGTATGTGTTATACGAATAAAGGAGACCTGACCCAGGGGATTAAGTATACCGAGAATGCATATCAGGGTGCGGAAAAGTTAGATGAAATCGAACTCTTAGCTCCAATTGGGGTTGATCTTTGTGTGGCATATTTTTGGGCGGGGGAATTTTCACAAATAGCCGAAGTAGCTTCCAAGGTTATTGCTTCTTTGGAGAAAACGAGCAGAGAATCCGAATACTTCGGCAAGCCTTTCAATCCGTATTGCGCACTTCTAGCACTCCGTGGGTCGGCATTGGGCTATTTGGGGAATTTCGAGGAAGGAGAAGCCCTGTGTGACAAGGCACTGCGTTTTTCACACGATATCGCAAACGTAGTAACTATTGCATTTGTAGAGATATATTATAGCACTCTTTATGCAATCAAAGGAGATGGGAGGAACGGCGTACAGCATGCTAAAATCGCTGTCAAGTACGGTGAGGAAACAGGAATACTCACTATATTGGCCCCAGCCTGGTATGTTTTAGGATGGGGGTATTTCCTTCAGGAAGAACTAGAAACGGCTATAGAATATATGCAGAAAGGCCTGGAAATCCAGCTTTCTGCCGGAATTTCCCCGAATCTATCTTCCTTCTATTCAGCATTAGGTCTATATTATATCGAATCTGGTGATCGAGAAAATGCGATAGATTGTGGCAAGCGGGCCTTAAAGCTCTCGTGTGATAACTATGAAAGGAAGAATGAAGCATTATCAAAGATACACATGGGAAGAATATTGAGTAAAGCAGATATCTCACAAGGCAGCGCGGCGGAGAAATATATTCTAGAGGGAATCAAGATCGATGAAGAACTGAAAGTAAAACCCGGTTGTTCATGGGGATATTTATACTTAGGAGAGCTCTACGCTGATATGGGCCAGAGGGAAAAGGCGCTTGAAACCCTGAAGAAGGCCGAGGGAATGTTCAGGGAGATGGGAATGGACTACTGGCTGCGCCGGACGCAAGAGGTGCTGGGAAGAGTGGAAGGCTGAAAGGGCGCATTCTGGATTAGAAACGATTGAGGTAAGTACGATGTATGATGTGGCAGTCGCAAAATACGAAAAGCCTTTTGAATCATTGAAGAAAGTAGTTGACCTAGCCGGAGGACTTGGAGACATTTCTGGTGGTTCAAAGGTATTCATCAAACCTAACTTCGTCCTGTGGCTTGAGGGAGTAAATTTTCCTAAGTACGGTGTTTTAACGACGGCGCGATTGATTGAAGATACTGTAATCCTTTTGAAAGAACACGGGGCGCAAGATATTACTATAGTAGAAGGCATAATTGAACTCGAGAAACAATCCGAGTCAGTACTTCAACTAGCTGCTAAAGGTATGGGACTCGATATGCTTGCGAAACGCTATGGTGTAAAGTTAATTGATGTACTCAAAGGATCTTTTACAAAGGTAACTGTGGGTGACGTGAGGTTGTCGGTTAATGCGGATATCCTTGATGCCGACTATATTATTAACATGCCGGTATTGAAAACGCACGGCCAGAGTATGGTTTCTCTTGGGATAAAAAACCTGAAAGGCCTCCTCAATATCGCCTCCAGAAAGAGATGCCATAACGCAGATCAGAATATTGATCTCGATTATCATCTTACCAAATTACCGGAGATAGTTCGGCCATCCCTGACCATCATAGACGGTATTTATACCCTTGAAAAAGGGCCCACCACTTTAGGTGAAGCGCATCGATCAAATATCCTTGTCGCCTCCAAAGACCTTGTTTCTGCTGACAAGGTAGGAGCAACAATCCTGGGTATTGACCCGCAAACGGTCCCCCATATTACTCTTTCAGCTAGAAGTAAGAATCGCCCCACTGATCTAAGCGACGTTAATGTTAGGGGAGACGTTGATATAAAAACGGCCACGAAACCGCATGAGGTAACACATTCGTATAATGAATCAGGAGACATGCCACTAGTTTGGGAACTGATGGGAATACAAGGCATCAGATTCCCACAGGTTGATAAGACTGCCTGCACTTATTGCGCATATTTTCTCTCTTTGGCAAGTGTAGGTATTGCCATGGCTAAAAACAAAGATAAACCCTTTGACGATATTGAGATACTGACCGGTAAGATCATGGAACCCACACCGGGACACAAACATACCCTGCTCTTCGGGCAATGTCAGGTAAAGAAAAACGCTAAGGACTCCTCAATAAACCACGGCGTAGCACTGAAGGGCTGTCCGCCCAGTAGAAAGGGTTTTATCAAAGCGTTTGACGAACTAGGTATTGAATTGCCAGATAATCCCATGGAATGGATGAAAAAAGTACCGGAGTTCTTCATGGGGAAATATACGGGTAAACCGGAGTTCGATGAGGCATTTTACAAAATCCACTAGCCCAGCGTGGAGCTGAAAAGAAAATGACCGCGGATAAAAGTGTATTGCTCTACCATTTCTCCGGCACGGGGAACTCCAGAAGGTTGGCAGAAGTATCCTCTGAAAGATTTAAAGAATCAGGATTTAAGGCCAAAGTAAAAAATATTGAAGATAACGAGGTGGCTGAAAAGCACAACGATTACTCCTGTCATGGTTTCATATTTCCCTCCCTTGGCTTTGGCATTCCCCGTATTATGACTGAGTTTATGCAAGCTCTCCCCCCCACAACGGAAAAAGAGGCATTTATTATAGTATCGATGGGAAATGAAGAATACCATATTCCGCCTTCAGAGGGCAAATGCCTGGGTCAAGGTAAGAAAATCTTGGAGAAAAAAGGATATAAGGTAGTCGGCGGAGACGCGGTAGCCATGCCTAACAACTGGATTACGGGGTGGAGCGCTCCCCCTCCAGAAAAGGCGGCACTAATAGTCGAAGCCGGTGAGCAAGCGGTCCGTAAATTCATCGAAAAGATTATAAATGGAGAGTTCTACATGAAAAAATCCCATTGGCTATCGAAGCTACTTGGGATCACTGTTAACCCATTTATGTTATATGGATTAAACTATTTGTACCTCGGTTTTTATGTAAACGATAAATGTAATTCCTGCGAAATCTGCGCCAAAATCTGCCCTGTAGAAAATATCGCAATGATAAATGGCAAGCCTAAGTGGGGAAAAGAGTGTTTCTGGTGTCATAGATGTTTAAACCTCTGTCCAAAAGAGTCCGCTCAGGGCATATTTATCGGCACATCGGCAAAAAGGAGAAGATACAAGGAACCACATCTGAAGGTAAAGGATTTAATCAGGGAATAGAAATACTGACACCAAGGTATACTAGCTATCTTTAACAAGAATCTATGGCTAAGAAAGGTAAGGGTTCAGAATGAACATCTGGGAACTCGCTGAGAACGATTTCCAGGCTTTTGGCGAGCGTGTAGTTATGGTGTTCGAGGGACAGGAGTTCACAAATGCGGAGATGGGTCGAACGGCAAGGAAGCTGGGAAACGTACTAAAGGATCTGGGTGTAAAGCGAGGCGACAGGGTAATAATTCAGATGCCAAACTGTCCAGAGGTTGGAGAGAGCTTCGGGGCAGTGTGGGGAATAGGCGCTGTTGTTGTACCGATGAACTATCTTATCGGGGAGGAAGAAAGCGCCCATATATATCAGGACTGTGGTGCGGAGACGGTAATTAGCAGCTCTGAGTTTCTACCCAAGATTGAGGCATGTCGTGCAAGGGCTCCAGCTATTAAGAACGTGATCCTTATTGACAAGGAAGTGCCAAAGGGCTATCAATCGTTCTGGGAGCTCGTGGAAGGCAGCTCTGATGAGCTGGAGATGGTGAAAACAGACGATGATGAACTGGCAGCCTTGGTTTACACTGCCGGGACCACGGGTCGCCCGAAGGGGGTCATGCATTCCCACGATAGCTTATATGCCGGAGCTAAAGTTGCGAGTGAATCCAGCGCTATGCTCGAGAGGAGGGTAACTGTCTTTGTATTACCCCTTTGCCATATATATGGAATACTTTGCATGAATATAGGCAACCTCCAAGGGGGTTGGAAATCTATCATTTTACCCTCTTTCAGTGTGGAGAATGTGTTTGAAGCGATTGAAAAGTATAAAGCTACAAGGTTCGCTGGTGTACCCACAATATATATCCTCATGCTCCTCTACCCCGAGCCTGAGAAGTATGACCTGAGCTCCATGCAGTCGTGGATATCAGCCTCCGCGCCCCTCTCTATGGAAACCTGGAAAGGCTTCAAGGATAAGTTCGGCTTTGAAATCATAGAGGCATGGGGGCTTACCGAATCGGGGGGCACTGGATGTATAATGCCCCCTAAGGGACCGATAAAGGTCGGCTCCATAGGTAAAACCACGAAAGGGACCGAGGTGAAAGTCGTCGATAACGATGGTAACGAGCTTCCCCAGGGTAAGGAGGGAGAGCTATTCATCAGCGGCTCAGGACTCATGAAAGGCTACTGGAATATGCCCGAGGAAACAGCGGAGTCTCTCAGAAATGGCTGGCTCTATACCGGGGATATCGGCTATGTTGATGAGGATGGCTACTTCTTTATCACCGATCGAAAGAAGGACTTAATCATAAAGGCCGGGGAGAACATCAGCCCCAGGGAGATTGAGGAAGTCCTTTTCGCCCATCACAGGGTAGCGGAGGCCGCCGTAGTTGGCATCAAGGATGATGTGTATGGTGAGGATATCAAGGCTTTCGTGGTATTGAAGCAGGGTGAGCAGGCCACGGCGGAGGAGATCATCGAGCATTGCCGCGCAAGACTCAAGACTTTTAAGACACCAAAGGAGCTACAGTTTATGGAATCCCTACCCAAGAACCTCGTTGGCAAGGTTGAGAGGAAGGAGCTGCGGAAATTGGGATAGAGCGTCCTGCGCTTTTCAGAGCAATCCTATGTCCACCATAGGCAATAAAAAATAGCTGTGATAGCTAGAAGGAGCGTGGCACTATGACAGACGACATTCAATCCTTTTTGGCGACATCACCCGTTTTCAAGGACGTGCCTCCCGAACAATTAGCGGAAATTGCGCCGCTCTTCCAAACGGAGCGCTATCGTGCCGGAACGGTCATACTGCATCAGGGTGATTACAGTCCGGCCGTTTATTTCCTGCGTTCGGGACGCCTCGTGGTACGCGTACAAAGGGGCGAGTTGAGGGAAACGGTAGCCTACTTACAGCCTCCAGCCATTGTCGGCGAACTGTCATTTTTCACCGGGCGCCGCATCGTCGCTGACGTCGAGGTGGAGGTAGACGCAGAACTGGTGTTCTTGACCAAAGAGGCCTTTTCCAAGCTGCCGAAGGAGGGGGACGTAATCCTTACTGGGCTCATGGGGGAGATCGCGGGGAGACTGCATGAGACTATGACTCGCGGCGCAAAGGTGCCGGAGTCGCCTATCGCCTTGCTCTATAACCATCCCAATTGGGAAGCTCCATTAAGCTTTGCCTCTGGGCTGGCCTGCTCGTTGGCCCGCCAGAGTGGACGTCAAACGCTCCTGGTAAACCTGGGCGCAGTGTCCCCTCACGAGGTCCGCTTGCTTGACGGTAGTGCCAGTGCCTGCTCCCTGGCTGTGAGTGCGGAGGACGAAAACCTGCGCGCTGACGTGGCCCAAAAGCTGACTGCCTGGAAAGACAGTTTTGAAAATTTGCTCTTGAACCCGGTGGGTCCGCAGGCAGCGGCTATCGCTGAAACCATCAAAGAGTTCACGAATTTTCGGGGAGACCTGGTCGGCCCAGGCGATCCAGTTCCAGGCGAGGCGGGGGAGGCGCATTTCATCGTCCAGAGCGCCTTGCGTCCCACATTGCCGTTTCTCACTGGCAGGCAGCAATTGGTTTTTGATGCGGCGGCTTCGGAATCCGCTTACCTGTCGGGTCATCCGATAACATCTCGGTTCCAGCGCAGCGTGGATTCCATCGCCCGTTGTATTGCCGGACTTCAGGTGGGCCTGACGCTGGGTGCCGGCGCCGCATGGGGCTGGGCACACATTGGCGCGCTTTCGGTCCTGGAGGACGCCGGCCTGCCAATTGATTGTATCTCCGGTTCCTCGATGGGAAGCGCCATGGGCGCGGTTTATAGCGTGGGCTACACTATACAAGAGATGAAAGAGATGGCTGTTTCCTACCCCTGGCGCTCGAAGCGCTTACGCGAATGGCGCTTCTGGCGCATGTGTCTGCTCAACGAAAGGGTGTTCCTGAAGACTTTACACGAGTATTTCGGCGACCGCCTGGTAAACCAGACGGAGATCCCGTATTGGGCCAACTCCGTGGATATCCAAACCGGCCGCGAGTACACGATCAGGACTGATACTTTGGTGGAATGCGTTCGCAGCTCGTGCGCTATGCCTGGTTTGTTGCCTCCGCGGCCGTGCGAGGGCCACCTGCTGGTCGACGGCGGGATCATGGATCCCGTACCCGTAAAACTCGTCCGGCAGATGGGCTGCCACTTCAGCATTGGCATCAATGTCATGGCTGAGATCGAGTCAGGTAAGGTGAAACGCCGGTATCCGTTCAACGCCTTCGAGATCGTGCTGCGCTGTATGTTCGCGATGGCGCACGAAATCGGCCAGGCACAGGCGGAGCGTACTGCGGCCGTGGTTTTTACGCCGGAACCGGGAGAGATTGGGATCCTTGATTTTTCCCGCAGTCCAGAACTCATTGAATGCGGCCGTAAAGCGGCGGAGGAACATATGCCAGCGATTCTCGCTAGCTATCAAAACTTGAAGGCCAGTTCGCCAGGAGGGCAGCCGTAAGTGGCTTCGCCGGAACTCTGATGGGTGGCTGGCTAGTCATATCTTGATAGGCGTTGGCACCATCAGTGCCCAAGCGCTAGAGAAATGCAAGACTGCTCCATAGAAGCGGGGGAGCGGGGCGATGACAATGAAATGCCCAAAATGCCAGACCGAAAACCCTGAGGGTGCCAACTTCTGTCGAAAAAAACGGGCATCAGTATTTGCAGGATTCGTTCTGTGGTTTTTTTCTGAGTCATTAGTAATTGGCCGCAGTCTATTGGCCCTGCCCATTGCTTCAATGAGATTTAAGGCGACGTTGTTGAAATAATAGTAATGGGGCGACCACTGTAGCAAACTCCCGGTCACATATAAACTGCTAAGGCTTTTTAAGGGAAACGACATGGACTTCCGATTTAGCGAGCGAGAAGAGACCTTTCGTGGAGAGGTTGATGATTTTATTAAGAGGGAACTCCCTGCAAACTGGGCGGAGGAAAACCTTTACTGGCCTGGTGGATACGGCACTATCCCGGAATTTGAGGAGACTAACCCCGTTGTTGAGCAGTTCAGGCATCGACTGGCAGAGAAGCGCTGGCTGACCATCTCATGGCCTAAAGAATACGACGGTGCAGGACGATCCTACATCGAACAAGCTATCTTCCAAGAACGTATCACTTACCATAGGGCGCCCATGGCTGATATAGGTGTGCTTATCTCCGGCCCCACCATTATACGCTTCGGGAGTGATGAGATGAAAAGGGAGTGGTTGCCCAGGATAGCCAGGGGAGATATAAGGTTCTGGCTTGCCTACAGTGAGCCAAATGCGGGCTCTGACCTCTCCGCAATTCAAACGCATGCTGTCGAGGACGGCGATGACTTGGTTATTAATGGCCAGAAGACCTGGAGTAGTGGTGCACATACATCAGATTACGCGTGGATGGCTGTAAGAACAGACACTGATGCACCCGCGCACAAGGGAATATCGTTAATCATAGTGGATAACAGGTCAGAGGGCATTACTATTCGTCCATTGATAAATATGTGTGGCCATCATTCTTTTAACGAGGTATTTTTCGACAACGTAAGGGTCAATAAAAAGAACATTGTCGGGAATATAAATCGAGGATGGTATTACCTGATGGTCGCCCTCGATTATGAGAGGCTCGCAGTTGCCATAGGAGGCTTCCGTCGAACCTTTGAGGAATTAGTACAGTACGCCAAGGAGACGAAATACAACGGGCAGGCTGTTAGCAGTGATCCTCTGATACAGAATAGGTTAGCAGCGATGAGGATCGAGATAGAGATAGCATATATGTTCTTTTGGCAAACCGCTTGGATGCTGGACCAGGGTTTTTCTACAAATATTGGGGCATCGGTGCTGAAGCTATTTACCACGGAACTAAGTCATAAACTTGCCAGAACCTGCATGGATGTTATCGGACCCTATGCGGAACTAAAGATGGGTTCGAAATGGGCCCCATTAGGAGGCAGGGTTTGCACGGGTTACTTGGACTCTGTATCTGCACTCATTGGTGCTGGCACCTCGGAAATTCAGCGCAACATAATTGCCATGAGGGGACTCGGCCTGCCCTTAGTATAGAAGAGCCCGTGGCATGGGAATAAATTGCTGGCTGCGCAAGACGCAAGAGGTGCTGGAGGGAGTAGAGGACTGACGAATGAAATGCCCAAAATGCTAGTTTGATAATCCGGAAGGGGCCATATTCTGCGGTAAATGCGGAGCCAAACAGGAAGGGACTTGCCCACAGTATGACTCTTGAAATCCTCTCGACTTCAATTTTCTATGTGAGGTGCGGCCACGATCTAACAGAGCTCGAAACAGCTACTCCCGAACAACCCCCTGAAGACCTCTCCTTTGACGAGAAGAAAGTATTGGTGGACGGTATCCAGAAGTTTCTGGATTATGCGATAGAACTCAAAGAGAAACAACCCGACATGTTTCATTAAATCATTTCAGATTACGAATCATCTACCCAGATAAGAGACCTGTAGATAGAAGCTGCTTTGCTACTCCCAGTTCAGTTTTGTTCTCTGAAAACAACTATTTTAGTAGAATCGTGCCATAGGCCCTAATTGTGCTGTAAGGGCAAAGGCGACACCTATAGTATCATTATTAGTGGTTTCCACTACATAGAGAAAGCGCATACAAAAATCTACCAACCCAATATACCCAAATGCAGGTGCCTCAACTTGCTAAAACAACCCCCATTTCAACCTCGCAACAGCTTAGTGGACGTATAGGGAGTTCTCCTCCGCTTCAGGGCAGCCAAACAGAAAGGCACGGTATAAAACCGTGCCCTATCGATTGCTCGGTAGCTATAGTTGAATTCGCACCAACGACCTCAGGAACAAGACAAATGTCATACACAGGCTGGCGACCGTTGACAACGGATCCTCTGAATACCTTTATGCCAAGAATGCGATCAGCAGTCCGGCTACTGTAGCGGAGCCGATGACTCCGGCGACGTTCGGCCCCATGGCATGGAGCAGCAGGAAGTTCTGCGGGTTAGCGCGCTGCCCCTCAACCTGCACTACCCTCGCTGCCATGGGCACTGCAGAGACCCCAGCGGCACCGATGAGCGGGTTGACCTTCCCCCCGGTGAGCCAGCACATCAGCTTGCCCATCAGAACGCCGCTGGCGGTCCCGAAACCGAAGGCGAACAGCCCGAGCAAGAATATCTTAAGGGTATCAGGGGTCAGCACCTTATTGGCAGCCATCTCGGCACCGACGACGATGCACAGGAAGATAGTGATGATGTTTATCAGTTCGTTGCCCGCTGTCTTGTGCAGACGCTCGGTGACACCGCACTCACGCAGCAGGTTGCCGAACATCAGCATCCCGATAAGCGGTGCCGCTTTGGGCAGCAGCAGGACCACGATCACTGTGATAATAATAGGGAACAGGATCAGCTCCAGCCTGGAGACCTCACGGGTATCCTCCATGACGATGGCCCTCTCCCTCTTGTTGGTGAGCAGCCGCATAATAGGCGGCTGGATAATGGGCACCAGCGCCATGTAGGAATAGGCAGCGATGGCTATTATACCCAGCAGTTCCGGCTTATCCGGAGCCAGCATCACAGTGGTGTATATCGCCGTGGGACCGTCTGCACCGCCGATGATTCCAATGCTGCCTGCCTCGTTCATGGGAAAGCCCCAGGCAAGCGCTAAAAAGAATGCAGCAAAGATGCCGAACTGCGCCGCCGCGCCGAGGAAAAACGTCTTGGGATTTGCCAGCAGGGGGCTGAAGTCGGTAAGTGCCCCGATACCGAGAAAAATAAGGGGGGGGAAAATGGCCAGGTGAACGCCCAAACCGAGGTAATTGAGCAGACCACCCTCCTCCATCAGACCAGTGCCCGGGAGGTTGGCCAGTATTACGCCGAAACCGATGGGGAGCAGCAGAAGTGGCTCATATTTCTTCTTAATCGCCAGATAGATAAGGACTCCGCCGACGACGAGCATAACCACATTGCCCCAGTATAAGCCGGCGAAGCCTGTTGTGTTTAGAAATTCCCAGATTCGATCCAGCACCCTCTATCCCTCGATAGAAACCATGGGCTCCCCCTTTTTCACATAACCACCCTCCGATACATGTATCTCCTTGATCTTACCATCTTTAGGAGAACGTATATCACTCTCCATCTTCATCGCTTCCAGAATGAGTACGCCGCCCGCCTTCACCGTATCGCCAACCCTGCCCTGCATAGGTGATGGCACAACGCCCTCATCAAGTATCCTAGGCACAGGCGGCTGTGATGCCAGCGGTGGGGCTTCAGGAGGTTTTGGCAGGGCTTCAGTTGGCTTATTAATCATTGGTACCGGTGGCACGTTGGCCATTGGGGGTGGCACCCTGCCCTCCACTACCTCTTCAACATCTACCTCGTAAGTCTCACCCTCCAGGGTGATCTTGAACCTTCGTTTCATTTACTTACCTCTTGCTCGATCGATCCAAATAGCTCCTCACTGCAGCCGCAATTATCGCCTTTCTCCCTGCTGCCTTGGGCCCTTCCTTAACCCTCCTCCCAACGCTAGCCCCCCACTGCAGGCCCCGGCTTAACCCTACAAAACAGAAAGAAATCAGCAGGAGTGCCACCAGTGCGATCACCGTCAGCTGTAAGGCGTCGATGTAACCTTCCATTTCAATATCACAACAAGTATGAAGCCGTGCTCAGTTTATGCTTTTCCGAAGCAGAAAACAAGCTACCGAATTGACTCATCCAGTATATTGGTGATACGCAACCGTTCACCGTCTTTTCCCCGTCATTGCCACGAAAATAGAGCTACGTTCTCTGTCGTTCCAAACTTGTTTCGGAATCTCAAGATTAATACTGGGATGCTGAAACAAGTTCAGCATGACAAGGGCGAATCAGCCCTTGACCACGCCCATGGGTCTTGATCTGGCCACCTTGCGCGAGATGCCGGCGCGGTGAGTCACCTCTACCACCTGGGCGACATCCTTATATGCCGCCGATGCCTCCTCAGCCAGCGAAGACATGCTCCCCGCCTTGACGGTGATCCCCTGTTCGGCAAGCCCTCTGGCCACATCGACACCGCGCAGGCTTCGCTTGGCAGCAGAGCGGCTCTGCACCCGCCCCGCGCCGTGGCAGGTGGAACCAAAGGTCTCCGCCATCGCCCGCTGGGTGCCTACCAGAACGTAGGAATAACGGCCCATATCGCCGGGGATGAGCACCGGCTGCCCGATATCGGCATAGATGTCGGGCACCTCCGGCTGTCCCGCAGGAAAGGCCCTGGTGGCCCCTTTGCGGTGAATACAGAGGGCGAGCCGCTTACCCTCTACCTCGTACTCCTCCATCTTGGCGATGTTGTGAGCCACATCGTAGACCATCTCCATGCCCAGCTCGCGGGGACTCTTGCTAAACACCTGGATAAAGGACTCTCTGGCCCAATGGGTGATGCACTGGCGGTTGGCCCAGGCGTAGTTGGCAGCACAGGCCATAGCAGCAAAGTAGGCCTGTCCCTCGGGGGATCTCACCGGTGCGCAGGCTAGCTGACGGTCAGGGAGATTGATCCCGTACTTCGCTACCGCCGTTCCCATGGTCGCTAAATGGTCGGTGCAAACCTGATGACCAAAGCCCCGCGATCCGGTATGTATAAGGAGCAGTACCTGGCCCACCCGCTCAATGCCCATGACCGAGGCGACTTCGGGCTCGTAGACCTCATCCACCACCCCCACCTCAATGAAGTGGTTCCCCGCACCCAGCGTTCCCAGTTGAGGGGCGCCACGCTGCTTTGCCTTGGCGCTCACCTGCTCGGGGTCGGCACCCTCCATAGCTCCCTGCTCCTCGGTGACCTCCAGGTCCCTCGCCTCCCCATACCCCCGCTCCACCGCCCACCTGGCACCCTTTAGAAGCACATTTTCCATCTCCCGCTCTTTCAGTTTCAGCTTGCCCTGGGAGCCCACACCCGAGGGCACATTACGATAAAGTGTGTCCACCAGCTCCCCGATCCGGGGTCTAACCTCCTCCTCGGTGAGGTTGGTACGCAGCAGCCTAACCCCGCAATTTATATCGAAACCGACCCCTCCCGGCGAGATTACCCCATCCGATACCCTGGTAGCGGCAACACCACCAATGGGGAAGCCGTAGCCCCAGTGTATATCGGGCATAGCCAGGGAGCGGGATACGATCCCGGGGAGGAAGGCCACATTGGCTACCTGCTCCAGTGCCTGCTCCTCCTTTATATGGGACAGCATTCCCTCATCGGCGTAGATGAGCCCGGGCACCCTCATCCCCGCCTTATAGCTCTGCGGGATCTCCCATCTATAATCGTCGATCCTGTTTAACACCGATACCCCTTTTTCGCTCTCCCCCCGACACCCCCACACCCCCTAGATATCAAAGAGCACCTGAACCCTGAAGCCCTTTTCACTCTCCCCCTCAACCCTGAGCATGTGATAGGTGGCTGCCTTGAACCCCACTTTTATCCGGTGACGCTGGGGGTCGATCCTTTCCCCGTAGCACATTGCCCTGAGCCTCGTCTCACCTAGCTCGCTGATTTCAAACCTCTTGAAGAGCACACTCTCCACCTCGAAGAGGTAGATCAGCTCGTTGAGCCAGGCCACCAGGAGCTCCGACCGGTCCTCAGCGGTTACCTCAACCTGGTGGCAGCTATCATCGCCCACACCCTCAAGGTCGACCATCAGGCTAAAGAGGCCGTAGGCTGCATTTGCAAAGGCCTCCTTCAGGTCTGCCCCATAGGCGGCGATGCCGATATCAGCCGTATGGTCGATAACCTCGAACCTTTTTCCCATATATATCGTCCCCATTATACCAAAAGGGCTCCCACAGTTCACCCACATCATTTCTATGAAAATAAAGCCCTTAAATCTCTTGACGAAACCTTCGTCCATGTCATTCCCGCGCAGGCGGGAATCTAGGCCGACCATTCTCTGGATTCCTGCTTCCGCAGGAATGATAGACAAAGCCGGTGCAAGCATGTACCATTTTTATCCCTGGTGATGCATATTTCAATAGGCATGTTGGATATCTATGAAAGTAGTGTCTATGTAAAAAGACATTATGGATTCTTCGCTGCCCCTAGCTTCGCTCAGGGCTTCGGCTCAGAATCTATGAAATCCTTTAGGCCCTCCGCCGGGTTTACCCTGATGCGCCCAAGCTCTGAACAGAGCGAAGAGGAGATTCTTCCCCCGAGGCCGGAAGGTCGGCCCACGCTTCGGCCCAAATCGTCCAATAAATCGGGCTCTCGCAAAGCGGATGGGTCAGAATGGCAGACGGCGAATGGCTCCAAGTGGCAAGAAAGGTAGGCCGAACTACTAAGTGAGGGAATTATATTGACAACTAATCCTCTTTCTGTAATGATATACTAAGGAGGTGTCAAGCTGAGATTCCCTTTTATACCCAGGGAGGAGAAGTTCTTTGATCTTCTTGAAGAAAGCGCCCGCAATGCAGTGAAGGCAGCAAGCCTCCTTGCTGAACTTATCAACAATTGGGAGAATGTGGAATCAAAGGTTCGGCATATCACAGATCTAGAGCACCACGGGGATGAGATCACCCACCGCATCATCGCGCAGCTGCACGCCACATTCGTTACACCCATCGACCGAGAGGATATCTCACAGCTTGCCCATTGCATGGACGATGTGATGGACCTTATTGAGGCGGCGGCGGTGGACATGCTTATCTACGAGGTGAAGCGGCCCACGGAGAAGGCGCGGGAGCTGGCGGATATACTGGTCAGGACAACCTCAGAGGTCATAGCGGCAATACCAATGCTGCGCCGCCGTAATCAGCTAAACAAGATGCCGGAGCACTGCATAGAGATAAATCGGCTGGAGAATGAGGCCGATACGGTGGTGCGCTCCGCCCTGGCGGAGCTTTTTCACGACCAAATTGACCTTGCCTATGTAATAAAGTGGCGGGAGATCTATGACCACATGGAGACCGCTACCGACCGCTGTGAGGATATCGCCAATGTCCTCGAAGGGGTTATGATCAAGCGTGCCTGAGTTATAACTTGTTCATCCTTGTAATTATTCTCGCCGTCGGATTCGCCCTTGTAAACGGCTTCAATGACGCCGCTAATGCCATCGCCACCGTAGTCGGCACCCGCTCTCTCTCCCCCCTTCGTGCCGTGATCATGGCGGCTATCTTCAACTTCGCCGGCGCCGCTACCGGCCTCGCCGTGGCCATAACCATCGGCAAGGGCATAGTTGCCCCGGAGTTCCTGGACTACGGCGTCATGCTTGCCGCCCTGTCTGCGGTTATCATCTGGGGCGTCGTGGCAACGCGCCTCGGCCTTCCTGTAAGCATAAGCCACTCCTTCATAGCCGGCCTTGTCGGTGCAGCGATCGCCGCGGCCGGAAGCGTATCCATTGTGTGGAACACCTTCTACAAGGTGATTTCATCCGTTGCCATAGCACCGGCACTGGGCTTCACCGGGGGGCTATTAATCATGGTCGCCCTGATGTGGCTACTACGCCGCAGGGCACCCCTCCGGGTAGAAGGCATCTTCAGCAGGCTGCAGATCCTCACTGCCGCCTTCATGTCCTATGCTCATGGCAAGAACGATGGACAGATGCCCATCGGCATAATGGCCATGGCACTGGTTATCCACACCGGCAGCGAGTTTCATGTCCCCTTCTGGATGATCGCACTCTCCGCCGGCTCAATCTCCCTGGGCACTCTCTTCGGCGGCTGGCGCGTCATCAAGACAGTGGGAATCAAGATCACCGCCCTCCGGCCGGTTCATGGCTTCGCCGCCATGGGCTCGGCGGCCACGGTGGTTGAGGTCGCCTCGGCCTTCGGCATCCCGGTGAGCACCACCCACTGCGTTAGCTCTTCCATTATGGGGGTGGGCGCTACCAAACGTCTCTCCGCGGTGCGCTGGGGGGTTGCCGGTAATATCTTCATCGCCTGGATCCTTACCTTCCCCATATGTGGCATCATCGGCTGGCTGCTGGGCTCGATACTATAGACATTAGGCTCGTCCAATAGAGGTGATGCTTGCCGAAAAGCTCACCATATGTTATAAATATAAACTAGAGAGATATGGTCACCACAATCACCCTTGGGTGGTGGCCTGAGGATTTTCTATCAAGCGGAAAGAGCAAGTAAGCGAAACGGCCCTCTACGGGGTAAAGGTCCTGGAGTATGCACAGCTTGCCGCCGGCCCCTACTGCACCAAGCTCCTTGCCGACCTGGGAGCCGAGGTAATAAAAATCGAGCCTCCCCGTATAGGCGATAAGGCGAGGAGGCGGGAACCCTTCCTCCGGGATGTCCCCCATCCGGAGCGGAGCGGTTTCTTCTTCTACCTCAACACCAACAAGCTGGGGATTACCCTTAACCTTAACACCACCACGGGGCGAAAAATATTCCTGGAGCTGGTAAAGCAGAGCGATGTCCTGGTGGAGGATAACCCTCCCCTGGCGATGAAAGAGCTGGGCCTGGACTACGAGAGCCTGGCTGGGATAAACCCCCACCTGATTATGACCTCGATCACTCCTTTCGGGCAGTACGGCCCCTACCGAGATTACAAATCTTATCATCTCAACGACTATCACGGCAGCGGGATAGCCAAAATCCTGGCCTCCATCCTGCCCGATGAGACCCCCAGACCCACCAAGGGCCCCGGATTCCTCGGTGACTACGACTGCGGGCTCAACGCCGCTACCGCCACCATGGGAGCCCTATACGAACGCTTATTCAGCGGCATGGGACAGCATATCGACATCTCCAAGCAGGAGTCGCTGATGGCCACCGAGAGAATAGAGATAGATATGTTCGGAAATAACGAGAGGGGAAGCACGGTCTGGATGCAATACATGGTAGGAGGGCTGCAGCGCTGCAAGGACGGCTACGTGATGATCACCCTCGGCGGGAGGCATCACTGGGAAGGCCTCATCGAGCTCCTGGGTAACCCGGACTGGGCCCAGGATGAGAAGTATAGGGAGGAGATAAACACCTATATTTATGCCCAGGAGATAAACCAGCATATTGCGGAATGGATGATTAACCAAACCAAGGAGGAGGTCTATCACCGCGCCCAGGCCTTGAACTGCCCCATCGGCATTGTAACCACAGTGGAGGACCTGGTCAACTCGGAGCAGCTCCAATCACGGGAGTTCTTTACCGAGGTGGAGCACCCCGAGATGGGCAAGTTCAAGTGCCCTACAGCACCCTATCGCTTCTCCAGGACACCGCTGCGATTTGACCGCCCTGCTCCTTTACTCGGCGAGCACAACGAAGAGGTTCTGGTTGAGCGGTTAGGTTATACCGGGGAGAAGCTGTCACAAATGAGAGGGGCCGGGATCATCTAAACAGGAGGGCTATAGATAGAATGTCGCGCCTACCCCTGGAGGGGATAAGGATAACCGACTTCACCTGGGCCTGGGCCGGGCCCTATGCCACCATGCTCCTCGCCTTTATGGGAGCCGAGGTGATCAAGGTCGAGACCAGCAAGCGCCCCGACCACACCAGGTTGCGCGCCCTGGCGACCGGTCCCGGCGCTAAAGACCCCGACTGGTCCCCTATTTTCAACGACCTCAATCTCAACAAGATGGCCATCACCCTCGACCTTTCCCGTCCCAGGGCAGTGGGGCTGGCAAAAGGGCTAGTGGGAATAAGCGATGTAGTGACGGAGAATTTCCGCCCCGGGGTAATGGACCGGCTGGGGCTGGGGTACGAAGCGCTCAAGGAAGTAAAGCCCGATATTGTCATGCTCTCATCATCATCGCATGGCGCTGCCGGGCCGGATAGTAAATACGCCGGCTACGCCCCTATCTTCGCCACCCACGGTGGCCTCGCCCACCTCACCGGCTACCCCGATGCCCGTCCTGTCCCGCTTATGGGTTCCAGCGACCTGAGAAGCGCCGCCACCAGTGCCTTCGCCATCCTCATCGCCCTATTTCACCGCGCCCGTAGCGGTGAGGGTCAGCGTATCGACCTCTCCTCCGTCGAGACCATCTCCGTGCTCATTGGCGATGCCCTCCTCGACTACATCCTGAATAAGCGGATTCCCATCCGCCAGGGGAACCGCGATGAAATCATGGCGCCCCACAACTGCTATCCCTGCCAGGGTGAGGATAAATGGGTCTCCATCGCCATAGCCACAGAGGAGGAGTGGCAATCATTTTGCCATACCATGGGAGATCCCCCATGGACCGGTTATGAAAAATTCAGCGATGCTTACCGCCGGTGGCAGAACCAAGAGGAGATGGATCGGCTCATCGGGGAGTGGACGATGAACTATACCCACTATGAGGTAGCCCAAAGGCTGCAGCAGGCGGGGGTCGCCGCTATCCCATCCTTCGACGGCACGGAGCTATTCCTGGACCCCCACCTCAAAGAGCGCGGGCTTGCCACCGAGGTGATTCACCCCAGGGTCGGAAAGCGCGTGGTGCTCAACCCGCCGTGGAAATTCTCAGAAACACCGGCTCAGATTTCCCAGCGTGGCCCGCTACTGGGGGAGCACAACAAATATATCTTTGGTGACCTGCTGGGGATACCTGAAGAGGAGATTACCCAAATGGAAGAAGAGGGGGTTTTCTACTAGAGAATCTCTCTTATCAAGATGTTCTCTTTAGCACGATCCACGGCATGCTGACAGGCCTCAAAGGCCTCCTTGCGATGAGGGGCTGCAACGGCAACAACCATGATGACATCCCCCACCTCAATCCTACCCACCCGGTGACAGATTGCCACATTCTCAAGCTGCCAGTTAGCGCGTATCTCATCATCGATCTTTCGAAGCTGTTGCTCCGCCCTTTGCTTATCACTCTCACATTCGGCGAAGCGGACCTGCTTGCCGCTTGCGGAGTCCCGGCGCAACGAACCGATAAAGCTTACCGTCGCCCCGTTACTGGAATCACCTCTCACCCTATCTATGATAGTATCAGGGAAGATGGGGTCCGGTGTTACCTTAACCACGCTTCTTTGCACTCTTCGCCGCTCTGGCGCTAGGTTCCCTGTTAACGACCTCCTTCTCAGCCTCCGTAGCCGCATCCTCAGCAGCCTCTGTTACCGGCTTATTGAAGAGCGCCTCCAGCTCCTCGCCCTCAATGGTCTCGCTGGAGATCAATGCCTCCGCCAGCTGCACCAGCTTTCCCCTGTTCCTTGTGAGGATATCATTGGCCACGCTATACGCGTGCTGAATAAGCTGATCGACCTCCAGATCGATCTCATCGGCAACCTTGTCACCATAGTCCTTCTGCTGCTCCGCCACCTCGCGCCCCAGAAAGACCATTTCCTCCCTTCGCCCGAAGGTACGGGGGCCCAGCTTCTCGCTCATACCATATTCGGTGACCATCCTGCGGGCTATTTTGGTTGCCTGCCCGATGTCGCTCTCAGGCCCGGTGGTCATTTCACCAAAGATAAGCACCTCGGCACAATGCCCGCCCAGCAGTGTGGCCAGCGTATCGTTAAACTGGGAGCGTGTCCATATATAGCGGTCCTCAGCTGGCAGGAGGCGAGTGTAACCACCAGTCACGCCACGAGCTATTATGGAGACCTTGTGCACCGCGTCGGCGTTGGGAAGCATCCTGGCGACCAGGGCATGGCCTGATTCATGGTAAGCGGTGATCTCCTTCTCCTTAGGGCTGATGATCCTGCTCTTGCGCTCCGGCCCTGCTATCACCCGGTCGACCGACTCCTCAAGCTCCTCAAGGCCGATCTTCTTCTTATTACGCCGCGCCGCCAGTATGGCTGCCTCATTCACCAGATTGGCGAGGTCAGCGCCGGAAAAACCCGGGGTCTGTTTAGCCACGGTCTCCAGGTTAGCCGAATCATCCATCGGCAGGCCTCTGGCATGCACCTCCAGGATCGCCCTACGGCCCTTAATATCGGGGCGGTCCAGCACCACCTGTCGGTCGAAGCGGCCAGGTCGAAGAAGCGCCGGATCCAGGATGTCGGGTCGATTGGTCGCAGCGAGTACGATAACCTTAGTAGAGGTCTCAAAGCCATCCATCTCCACCAGTATCTGGTTCAGGGTCTGCTCTCGCTCATCATGTCCACCGCCAAACCCCGCACCTCGGTGGCGACCCACGGCATCGATCTCATCGATAAACACAATACAGGGGCTATTGCGCTTGGCCTGCTCAAAGAGGTCCCTTACCCGGGAAGCTCCCACCCCGACAAACATCTCTACAAACTCGCTACCGCTCATGGAGTAGAAGGGGGCACCGGCCTCACCCGCCACCGCACGACCGAGCAGGGTCTTTCCGGTGCCCGGCGCTCCCACCAGCAGCACCCCCCGGGGGATGCGCGCCCCCAGCGAGGAGAACTTCTCCGGGTTCTTTAAGAATTCCACCACCTCCTCGAGCTCCGCCTTCGCTTCATCCACCCCGGCGACATCATTGAAGGTAACGGCGGGGTTGGTGCTGGGAAACAGGCGCGCCTTGCTCCGCCCGAAGCTCATCGCCTGATTCCCCGCTCCCCGCGCCCGGCTGAAGATGAACCAGATTACACCAACAAAGAGCAGTAAAGGAAGCAGGGTGAAGAGCAAACTGCCCCAGTCAAAGCCGCTCTCAGGGATAAAATCAACCTCTACATCACCTATGGCAACATTCCAAGGATCTTTACTCAGATATTCTTCCACTGCAGCCTGGTTTTCAAAAGGACCGGTCTCCACCCGCAGCACCGGAGCTTCACTATCCCATCCGGAAAGATAATTACCTTGAGCTTCAAACTTCGTAATCTTTCCCTGCTCATAATCGCTAATTAACTCATTCATGGTCCCTGTCGGAACCTCTTCAGAAGAGGGGTTGTAAAAGAAAAAAAGGATCGCTATGACCGCCACGATAACGACCATGTAAATAACGCCTCTTTTAAGATGCTTCGAACCCATCCATATCTCCAGACCGCTAGCCCTGCCGCGGTAGTGTATTACTATACCAGTATACCAGAAAACGCCTCACAATTAAATCTAAAGGGGGCGTTACGGTTGCCTCGCTGCTCAAGCTGTATTATACTGAGTAGTGATGAGCCTGGATGACGCTTACGAGAATGCGCTAAGAGACATGGCACGGCTCAGACCAAACGTTGCTGCCGCTACCAGCGGGTGCAGCTTCGATGAGGGCCGCTTCACCGTGCCCTTCTTCCACCGCTCCTTCTCCGTCCACTTCCCCGAGATTAAGGTGTCCGAGGTGGGAAGCGATACCCCACGCCCCCCTTGGCTCGACATACTTCTAATGCATTACCTGGTGAATGCCGATGGCACGCCCGTATCTGGCACGTGGATTGCCTATCGTAATCTCCCCGGTGCCCACCTATTCGAGCAAAGGTTCAACAACATGGCGATACGACCCCTGCTGGATAGCTTCGGCAACGATGCTGACGGGTTTCGCCAGGCAGCCCTGGCCATCGGTGGAAAGCCAATGACCCGCACCGGCGATGCCGCCTTCCGTTTTTTGGCGCTGCCCAAAATTCCTGTGGGGTGTATCCTGTATCTCGGCGATGATGAGGTATCCCCCTCCATCAGTATACTCTTCGATGCCGTTGCCCCCCACTATCTGCCCACCGAGGACCTTTCCTATCTGGGCCTCTCCCTGGTCATAGAATTACGCGGCCATAAAACATAGCTAAGGTGATGATGTGGGATACCCTGGCAAGATTTGACATGCCAACACAAAACCGAATCGCTTGGAGGGGAAATATAAGTAGCGAGTTGAGTAGTCATGGGTGAAGTAAAAGACCGGAGCGCTAACTCAACAGTGTACCGCCCGCGGAAACGGATTGGCTTAAACTTCGAGCCATGTGCTGGCGAGGTACGGGAAGCTTTTTAAAGGAGGCAAGCTATGTGTGATTGGTGTGAGAAGTATGGTGATGGGTATGACAGGTGGTACTTCAACCCCGCCAACTACGCGAGGAGGCTCTACAAGATTAGAAGGGAGGAGGCCGAGGCATCAGGGGCGGAGGCCAACCCCCAGTCCGCTGGGGGAATGGCAGTGGTGGGCCACGAGTTCCTGGAGGCCAGGGACAGGGGGGACACCGCGGAGGTGGAGCGGATGAAGCAGCAGGTAGAGGGTGCTTTGTGGCTTACCCACTTCGGGCAGGTTATAACCCTGGAGGAGGCGCTCAAGATCACCGACATCATGTATCCCATTTGCCTTATAACCTGTGCCTGCCGCCGCTCCATGGAGGGTCTCCCCGACGAGGAGAACTTCACCTGCATGGGCATGGGGCCAGGCATGTACAAGTGGGAGCGCTGGCCCGATACCTATAGGGGAGGGGTCCACTTCCTCACCCCCGATGAGGCAAAGGAGGTTCTAAACAAGCTGGACGAGAGGGGGCTGGTGCACTCCATATACACCTTTGGTACCCCCTATCTCGGCGGCCTTTGCAACTGTGACTACCCCGATTGTGCCGCCATCAGGACGGTGGTCGATCTCGATGTTAAGATCCTGTGGAAAGGGCACTACGTGGCCACGATCGACCCCGAGCTGTGCAATGGCTGCGCCTCCTGCGTGCACCGCTGCCAGTTCAAGGCGCTCAGCTTCATCCCCAGCAGGAACAAGGCCTACATCGACCAGTTCCAGTGCTTCGGCTGCGGTCTTTGCGCCACCGAGTGTGACCAGGATGCGATCACCCTGGTGGAGCGGACCAGCCTACCCGCACTGGCAAACGTATGGTAATCATGGATGGAGAGTGATTAAAATGCTGCCAACAGTAACCGTTGACGACGAAAAGTGTAAAGAGCCCGCCTCATGCCGCAAGTGCCTGCTTATCTGCCCCACCCATATCCTGGGACTGGGCACCGATGTAGGGGCACAGAAGTTCCGCGAGATAGACCCCAGCCACTTCATCGTGAGGCCGGTACGCCTCGACAAGTGTAGCGGCTGCATGGATTGTGTCCAGGTTTGCCCCCAGAATGCCATCCAGGTGAGCTTCAGCGGAGGTGATGCCAGATGACAATGGGTTGGAAGTACGCAAAGCCAATAAAGGAAAAACTGATAACCCTGGAGGAGCCGGGGAAAGCGCTGCCATTCGATGCCGACCGGGGGCTGGTGGAGGAGGTCATGGCGCGATGCGACATCAGGTCGCTGGTGGAAAGCCTGAAGGGCAAGGGTGAGAAAGCGGCCGGAGAGGCCCTGGAGTCCTTCGGCAGGGAGCTGATGAAGCTTACCATTGAGCTTGCCGATGGCAAGTACATCGACCGCACCGGCGAGATGGTGGAGAGAGTAGCCAGGCAGACGGGTATCTCCTTCCCCCATCGCCTCGAGCGCTATGTGGAGCTATCCATCCTGTCCTCTCGACCCACCGACAGGTGGAACATCGCCAGGGCTACCACCAGGGAGCTGGTGCTCCAGGTCTCCAGTTGTGCCCTGAACCAGGCACTAGCGGAGGCCGGACGCGCCCTCCCCTGCAAAGCGATGTGCCTTACCAGCTTCGAGGTTGCCGCTGCCAGGACCGGCGACAAATTAAACATGGAGATGAGCAAGACGCTGACCAAGGATGGCATGTGTGAGTTCAGTTTCTCGCTCCAGCCCTAGGATAAGGGTCGGTTTCGGCCTGTTCCTGCCGCTGCCACATCGCGGATGGCACAGGTCAGGGGGATTCAGCGGCCTGCAGTGCTCCAGTGGCTTCCGCGCCCACCGGGTAGGGCTGGAGGAGTTCCTGGAGGAGTGGTACGACCGAAGCTCCGAGAGCTGCGACCTCTTCGAGAATATTAGCAAGGTGGATAAATACAGCGTCACCTGCACCGTGTGTCGTCACTTCGAGGAGGAGTGCTGCGCCTCCGACTCCAAGGGCCCAAACATTCTAGGCCTGCTAAAGGCATCCTATATACACGATGGCCTGGCCTGGCACTAGCAACCGAAGAACCCAACTGACATTCTGACACCGATTTGTCGGAGGAGGAATCTCACTGATATTTTTTAATACCCCTTCTCTGCCCCTTAGCTTCACTCAGGGCTTCGGTTCAGAACACAACATGTCGCTCGCCAGCGGCACCACCGAGTTATGAAAATGGTGCATGTTTGAACCGGCTTTGTCTATCATTCCTGCGAAAGCAGTAATCCAGAGACTGGTCGGTCTAGATTCCCGCCTGCGCGGGAATGACAATGGTGTAGAATTCGTCCAGACACATCAGGGCTCTATTTTCGTAGCAACGATAGGGGGATGGGTTGGCATTAATGTACTGTGTGTGTGTACAAGCCATTGACAGGAGCAATGCAGAACCCTAGAATTATCTTCGAGAGCGGAAAGACGGAACAACTTGAATAGCGAATTTAACCGGGAGAAAACCCTAGCGCAAGCGGCAATGCATTTCCTTGCCAGCCTGCCTCAGCAGGAGAGGGCGGAATACCAGCAGGAGCTTAACAAGTTTGTGCGCTGGTATGGCAGCGAGCGCCCCTTGAGCGAGCTTGCCGCACGCGAGGTGGCGGGTTACGCCAAGGGGATAGAAGGCTCCCCGGTCAACGCCACTAAAAGGCTGACGCCGGTAAAGGCCTTCCTGGCACACGCCAGGAAGGAAGGCCTAATCAGGGAAAACCTCGCGGTCCATCTCCGGGTCAAGAAAGGCGCGCAAAAGAAGGGGTACCACGCTAAAGAAGCTGCACAGGCGATCACCTTCACACCGGAGGGTTACCGGGAGCTTAAAGATGAGCTTTCCTCCCTCAAAGAGGAGCGCCCCGGGATTGCCGAGGATATACGCCGGGCCGCTGCCGACAAGGACTTCAGCGAGAATGCCCCACTCGATGCCGCCAAGGACCATCAGGGAATGGTCGAGGGGCGGATCAGGCAACTGGAGACCATCCTCAAATCGGCAGTGGTAAAAACGGGGAAGGGAGATAGCGCAAAGGTAACGCTGGGCAGCACAGTTACCCTTGAGGACCTCTCCTTCCAGGAAGAGTTGCGCTACACCCTGGTCAACCCCCGCGAGGCGAGCCCTTCAAGGGGCAAGCTCTCCATCGACTCACCCACGGGCAAGGCACTACTCAATCGCCGGGAGGGTGAGGCGATCGAGGTTGCCGCTCCGGCGGGCATGGTGCGCTATCGCATCGCCAGGATCGAGGGCTGAAAACGATATACCCGGAAGGACCACGCTGATGCGGCAGGCTCTTGCGCCAGCCCGTGGCGCTATCTGGTAGCAGGCTCCAGGCTCAAGCGCTCACCCCGGATAACGATAACCGGGGAGCCTAAGAAACTTAGGCTATCTGCCAGGCGTGAAAACCCATTTCCCCCAAATCCTTGTATTTCTTGATGGGATGGACTACTATAGCCAAAACAGGAGGTAGAGATGCAATTTCTGTCAAAGGAAATGATTGATGAAATGGTAAAGCTAGCGGAAGCAGATGCCGAGCTCCCGTCGAAGCTGAAGGGGCTTAGCATCAGGCTTCAGATGGTAGGTACCGACTGCCCGGGGAATGAAGACAGACAATTTAGCATCATCCTGGAAGAGGGGAAGCTTATCAACATGGAAGTGGGGGTCTATCCCGCCCCCAGCGACCTGAGGACCGCACCGCTGGATAAAACCAGGTTTGATTCCCGCGTGCTTTGCCCCTATGACGCGCTCCTGGACCTGGTGCAGGAGAAGATGAGCATGGTAGCGGCGCTGGGGAAGGTGAAGATCGACGGTGATTTACCCAAACTGATGACCCAGGTAGAGGGATTCATCGCCTTTCTACAGTTTATGAACACGCTGCCCCTGGAGTATTGAGGTCAGTTTCCACCCTTAAGGACTGGTCGGGGTGCGAGGATTCGAACCCCGGACACCCTGATTAGAAGATATTGAGGGGAATTACCAAAGCTGGAGGAGCCTAAAATCCTGGTTTTAACACCCTAACTCCATATCTCTTATCTATCCCTTATTATATGTTACTCCGACCCTGCCAAATATTCCTAACTCAACGTGTCCAGTTTCAGGGGTTCACTCCAACCCGTATTCCATGCCATTATATTCGAAAAGAGGGGCCTGATCGGCCCCCCTTTTCTTTGATTGTCTCCAGCCATTTTGGCTAGCTGTGAATCCTTAGTGTTTGCCTGTGCGGGCTATTGCCTCGGCTGGATGCTGCTCGG
>DATKYK010000023.1 GCA_035528575.1 Dehalococcoidia bacterium
CGAGACCTTATCACTTGGCTGAAATATACTTCTTATTACTGAAACCACCTTTGTCTTCTCGTTTGAAAGGTATAATTAAACCAAGCAGGAAGGGGTAACGATATGGAAAGAAATCAAGCCGCTCATATACCACCAATAAACGCCAGCCTTCATTTGTTAGACCCTACAGGTATTTCGCCTTGGCGCATCAGATCGATAAAGGCTCGTGCTAAGTCTCCGAGGTCTGCAGATGTGCTATAGCGCTTCTCGCTCATCTGCTGAAGCCATAACTCACGAGAGCGGTGTGTGCCGCAGCGATACAGGTCGATTTCGTAGGTATTGCCTCTCATTACTGGAAAGTCCAGGGTAGTGTAAGGTGACTTTTTGCGGAGACGCCACTTGCCCCATGTTTTGTGGCGCTTTGGTTGGTAGTCTGGCCCTATTACTATCAATTGAGTCTCCGGCTGGCGTCCACGTTTGGTTAATTGGCGCGCTGTCTGCCAATAGGGGGAAAATGGCACTCAGGACATTGCCGGGGCGGTCTCACCTGGCTTGGCACCCATTTGTGGTGGCATCTCATACCCTCTCGGCATGCAATCTCGGTTTCTGTACTCATGGCATTATTCATTTTATTATATGTCTATGGCATATACTGTCAATACCTGCGCCGAGATATACAGTCTCAGGGTATTTTTGAGGGCAACTACCAACAGGGGGTCGGAAACGCTAAAAATAGGTAATTAGTAAGAATTGAGCGGTGCTAAGCGATAAGGAGCTATACTAGGCGCTGGGGAAACCGGAGGACATTGCCAGCGCAGTGCTCTTCCTGGTCTCGGACGCCGCCGGGTACATAGCAGGGTTTACACTCTTGGTCGATGGGGGTCTGCTTCTCGGCCGCGGCTGGAAGCGCTTAGGGTAAGATTAGCAGTAAGTAACGAAAGGGAAGGCCATTGCCTCCCCTCTTAATATCAATGAAATTATCATTTCATCAAATTGTTCACTCAGAGCTGGATTTGAGATGAAGGAATACGAAGATGAGACATTTCCTATGTTTTGCTGGTTAGAGTACGTGATATAATTTATTTACTGTGAACATTCTATTCATAGACGATACTGAACAGTTGAAGAAACAATATGTGGGAATCGGCGGAGTGATTTTCCACGATGGTTATTTAAATAACTTGTTTAGTCTATTTAATCAGAAGAAAGTATTGCACGGTATTCCCCCCAAAGAGGAAATCAAATGGTCTCCATCCAAGAATAGTTGGATAGGGAAGAACCTTATTGATGATAATAGAATTTCAGCCTACTCCGATATTCTAGACTTGGTGAGGTCATTTAATGGCAAAATAATAGTTGCTGTAGTACAGAGAGGCGAGTCAAAGCAAAGCTTAATAGAAGCGAAATAGAAGTGTATAGAATTTATCACTGAAAGATTCCAATTCTATCTTCAGGCTCAGGAGGATAGAAAAGGTCTTATCATAGCGGATTTTCCTGGGAGTGGGAAGGAAGAGAAGAAACTTCTACAGGATTACTATCAGCTCTTAGAAAAGGGAACAAAGTACGTAAAACCATCAAACATAGTTATGAACCTATTAACAACAGAATCCCATTTAAACCCGGCTCTTCAAGTTGCGGACTTGGTTGTAGGCATTACAACAGGAATGTGCACCCCTCAGAGGAACTATGCTCTTCCCTACTGGGACATAGTTAAGCGCAATCTTCATCGCAGTCAGAATGGTGAAGTAATGGGTTGTGGATTAAAAGTCTTCCCCAATGAAATCATTCGAGAAATACATGCGACACTCTTTCCTGAAGAGGTAGAAGATTTGGAGGAGAGTTACGAAGAATATATAGAGAGAATGAGGCATATTTATAGCGTACTCATGAGTGAAGATGAACTGGATATATACTTTCCTCGCCCCTAGTAGACAAGTTTGGTGCTGCACAGAAAGCCATTGTGTATCATATATCAGCGCAGCAAAGTGAACAATCCACAGTATCGTGGATTTAAACGACGTGAAAGAAGACTCAAGCCTCTCCGCTACATCTGCTGCGGGGCGCTCATGCCCATTAGACTAAGGGTGCGAGCGAGAACGATCCGGGCGGCCTCTACCAGCTTGAGGCGTGCCCCGGTGAGCGCCTCGTCGTCGGAGACGACGCGGCACTTCTCGTAGAAGTTGTGGAAGACGGTTGCTACGTCCATCGCGTAGTAGGGAAGGTGCTGGGGCTCCAGTGTTGTAGCCACCAGCTCCATCACCTCCGGTAGCTGGAGCATCTTTCTTATCAGGGCCAGCTCGGGGTCACTGGTAAGCAGGGAAACATCCCCCCCGCTGTAGTCGATCCCCCTCTCCTCTGCCAGGCGCAGGATGCTGGAGATGCGGGCATGGGCATACTGCACATAATAGACCGGATTGTCCGCCGACTGGCGCTTCGCCAGCTCCAGGTCGAAGTCCATCTGGCTATCGGCGGAGCGGGAGAGGAAGAAGAAGCGACAGGCATCGACGCCCACCTCATCCACCAGCTCCCGAAGGGTGATCATCTCCCCGGTACGCTTCGAGACCTTGAGCACCACATCCCCGCGCTTCAGGGTAACCATCTGAGAGATGATGACCTGGAGCCTCTGCGGGTCGACTCCCAGGGCAGCGATAACCGCCCTCATACGGGAGACATGCCCCTGGTGGTCGGCACCCCAGATATCGATCACCCTGTTGAAGCCCCGCTCGATGAACTTGTTATAGTGATAGGCGAGGTCGGAGGCAAAGTAGGTGGGAGAGCCATCGCTCCTCACCAGCACATTGTCCTTATCCTCGCCCAGGGCGGTGGAGGAGAACCAGATTGCCCCCTCCTTCTCCACGGTATAACCTTTCTCCTCAATGATGGACCTTGCCCTCCGGTATTGACCGTGCTCAAAAAGGCTCTTTTCGCTGAACCACTCATCGAAGGTGACCCCCAATCGCCCGAGGTCGGAGGCGATGGCGGCGATTACCTTCGCCGCTCCGCGCTCGCCTAGCTCCGCCGGCTTATCGAGGAACCTCTCCCCCTCCTCCTCGATTATCTCCCTGGCGATATCCACCATATAGTCACCGAAATAGCCTTCTGCAGGCATGGGGGCATCTCTCCCCAGCGCCTGCTGATAGCGAGCATAGAGAGATTGATAGAAGGCATCCATCTGGCTACCAGCATCGTTAATGTAGTACTCTTTCACCACTTCATACCCCGAGGAAGCTAGCACATTTGCCAGGGCGCTCCCCAGGATGGCACCCCGGCCATGCCCCACATGAAGGGGGCCGGTGGGATTAACGCTCACAAACTCCAGTTGCACCCTAACACCCTTTCCCAGGTCGATATTTCCGTACCACTCGCCGGTATTCAAGATAGCCTCCACCTGGGTGGTGAGCCAGTCGCTTCTCAGGGAGAAATTGATGAAGCCCGGCGGCACCACCTCGATGCTCTCGCACTGAGGGGGACACTGGATCAGGCCGGCGAGGTTCCGGGCGATGATAAGGGGGTCCATCCCTGCCGCCCGGGCCAGTTTCAGCGGTAGGGTCGAGGCATAATCGCCGTGCTCCGGATTCTGGGGGCGCTCCAGCACGATCTCGGGCATGGCGATGGGAGGAAGCAGATTGCTCCGCTGCGCCTCCAAAGCCGCCTTCTCCAGCAGCATTGCCAGCTTGTCTTTTATCATGCCTCCCCCATACCGTTGCCATCCCCCCATAGCCGGGCCACCTCCCCTTTGAGCAGTCGGTGCTCCTTACGGGAGAGATCGGGATCCCGCTTAAACAGGCCAATCGCCTCGCTGCGGACAAGCTCCAGTAGCTTCATATCGGAAAGCTTAGCCATCTTGAGATCGGGAAGCCCGCTCTGCCTGGTGCCGAAGAACTCCCCGGGCCCCCTGAGCTCCAGGTCCTTCTCGGCGAGCGCAAACCCATCCTGAACTCGCTCCAGAAGGGACATGCGTTCTCTTCCCTCGGGCGACGGGCTCTCGGCAACCAAAATGCAGTAGCTCTGCTGCTCCCCCCGCCCCACGCGACCGCGAAACTGATGAAGCTGCGCCAGGCCAAAGCGGTCGGCGCTCTCGATAAGCATCACCGTGGCATTGGGGACATCGATGCCCACCTCCACCACCGGTGTCGCCACCAGAATATCAAGCTCACCCTGGCGAAACCTCCTCATCACCCCCTCCTTCTCCTCGGCCTTGAGCCTGCCATGCACCAGCCCCAGCCTGAGGTCGGGGAACACCTCCCCGGAGAGTCGCTCATATTCGCTGATCGCCGCCCTGGCCTCGATATAATCAGACTCCGCAACGAGGGGACAGATGATGAAGGCCTGGCGTCCCTCCGCGATCTCCTTATGCAAAAAGCGATAGGCCTTCTCCCTCTCTTCAGGTTCGAGACACCTGGTCTTAATTACCTGCCTCCCCTGGGGAAGCTCATCGATCACCGATAGGTCCAGATCGCCATATAGTGTAAGCGCCAGGCTACGCGGGATGGGGGTGGCGGTCATCACCAGAAGGTGAGGGGTTGGCCCCTTCTGGCGCAGCGCGGTGCGCTGCATCACGCCGAAGCGGTGTTGCTCATCAACGATGGCAAGCCCCAGTCGCTCAAAATCCACCCCCTGCTGAATCAGGGCATGGGTGCCTATTACAATATCCACCTTCCCCTCCGAGATGGCCCGATGCACTGCCTTCTTTTCGCTCTGTTTCATACTTCCGATTAGCAGGCCCAGGGTGATGGGACAAGGGAGCAGGGAGGTGAATTTTCTGAGACCACCCGCTACCTCCTCTTCATGACCTGCCTGGGCCAAAAGGGCGGAAATATACGCAAAATGCTGTTCCGCCAGTATCTCGGTAGGCGCCATGAAGGCCCCCTGGTTGCTACTGGCTACCGTAGCCAGTAGCGCGGCGATGGCCACCACCGTCTTGCCGCTGCCCACCTCCCCCTGGAGCAACCGGCTCATCGGCCTAGCTTCAGCGAGATCGGCAAGGATCTCCCCCAGCGCCCGCTTTTGAGCCCCGGTCAGGGCGTAGGGAAGGGAGCTCATAAAGGCCTCAAGGATCCCGTCAGCGGGCTCAATTTGGGGCGCCGCGCCGCCCTCCTGCCAGCCTCTCCTACTGGAGAGCACCCCTAACTGGATGAGAAATAGCTCATCGAAGGCCAGCCTCCTTCGAGCACGATGCTTATGCTGCTCGCTCTCGGGATAGTGAGCCTGCTTTATCGCCTGGGGAAGTTCGAGGAGCTTGGCCCGCCTTCTCACATCCCTGGGAAGGAAATCGGGGAGGCGCGGTGCCCAAAGCTCCACCGTCTCCTTAACCAGCCTTCTCACCACACGAGGACTTAGCCCCTCGGTGAGGGGATAGAGCGGGATGAGCCGCCCAGTATGGGTCAAGTCCTCGCTCACCAGCAGCTCGTACTCTGGCGACTGGAAAACCTTTACCCCCTTATAGAGGCTCACCTTGCCGCTCAACACCAGTTGAGAGTTGGTACGCAGATTCTTGGCAAGATAGGGCTGATTGAACCACACCACCCTCATGTTGCCGCTCTCATCGCCAACGATGGCCTCGGTGGAACGCCTGCCGCCGATGAGGGCCTCCCTGGCCTGCCAGACGGCAGCGACTACAGTCTGCTCCTCGCCCACCCTAAGCTCAGCGATGGTCTCCCGCTTGCTGTAATCGATATGGCGCCGGGGAAAGAAGTAGAGCATATCACGCACTGTCTGGACACCCAGCCTGCGGAACCTGGGCATAAGCTTGACGCTAAGCCCCCTGATGGTGGTGATAGGTGCATCCAGGCCCGGGTCTGCTTCCGCTATTTTTACCCCAGGTGCTGGCTCACCCGGCCC
Organism: Dehalococcoidia bacterium; assembly: GCA_035528575.1. Lineage (NCBI taxonomy): Bacteria > Bacillati > Chloroflexota > Dehalococcoidia > Dehalococcoidia bacterium. The sequence continues at coordinate 5,821 of DATKYK010000023.1, forward strand.
CTCATCCTGATTCCCATCCAGCCAGCGCAGCACGCTACTTACCCATTCCGCCCGCTGCCCGGTATCCAGACTGGCATAGCTCGAGGATAGTAATTGCCGGGGAAGTTCACCCGCCGAGCGCTCAAGGTAGCGATCCAGCCCCCCGGACACGGCACCATCCCCATAGCCTTTCTTCCGCTCCAGCTCCAGGATCTTTCGAAGCGTGGCCAGTTCCAACAGTATTACTCCACGGAAAGGATGTAGTTGTAGTGGGGTTGACCACCGTGGATCGCTTCTACCTCAAGGTGAGGGTACTTCCGACGAAGCGCTTCAGCGATCCCATCGGCCTCAGCGCCCGCGGTATTGGCACCATAGTAGATGGTAACCACCTCGCATTGCGATAGATCGATTTGGAGAAGCACCTCACTGACCAACTGGGGAATGTGATCTCCCACCCCTACCAGCTCCCCATCGAGGAAAGCGATGGCCTGCCCGTCTTTCATGGCGAGGTCACCGAACCTTGCGGCGCGCACCGCAGTGGTCACCTCCACCGTCCGCACCTCCGCTATCGCCTCTTTCATGGCAGCGACATTTGCTTCTAGATCTTCTGCTTTGTCGAAGGCCAGGAGCGCCGCTACTCCCTGGGGTATCGTCTCTGTAGGCACTATCTCCACCCTCTTTGCGCTAAGATTGCACGCCTGCTCCGCGGCAAGCACGATATTGGGGTTATTGGGCAGGAGAATAACCTTGTCCGAGGGCACCGATTCCACCACCCGCAGCAGTTCCTCAGTGGAGGGGTTCATTGTCTGTCCCCCCGAGACAACGGCAGTGACCCCGAAGCTTCGAAATACCTCCCCTATCCCATTACCTGATGCCACCGCTACGGTAGCGATCTCGATCTGCGGTGGCTTCCCAAGAGCGGTAAACTCCTCATGCTGCTCATCTATGTTTTGCACGTTCACCTGGCGCAGCGTGCCCAGTGAGGTGGCGTAGCTAAGGGCGGCGCCGGGGTCGAAGGTGTGGACATGGGCTCTCACTAAATTCTCATCCTCCACCACCAGCACGGACTGCCCGATAATCTCCAGTTGCTCTCTAATCTGGTTCGGGTTGAGGTCTCGACCCTCGATGATAAACTCGGTACAGTAGCCATAGGCTTGCTCCGCCGCCGGGACACTAAACCCAACCTGCCCGGCGGATACCGGCGCGGGGATTTCAAATTCATCCGCCTCCCCCCGCAGGTAGCGTAAAAACCCTTCGAAGATTACAAATAGCCCCAATCCGCCGGCATCCACCACCCCAGCCTCACGTAGCACTGCCAAGAGGGAGGGCGTTCTGGCCACACTTTCCTTCGCCGCAGTAGTTGCTGCCTCTATAACATCACACAGGTTATTGCCATGAGAGACCGCCTGAGCCGCAGCGGAGGCCTCCCTGACCACGGTTAGGATGGTCCCCTCAACAGGATGGCTCACCGCTTTATATGCAAGAGAGGTACCCGCCAATAGTCCCGCTACCAGGTCGCCCCCTTCCAGACGTTCCTTCTCATCGAGCGTGGTAGCCAGCCCGCGCAGGATCTGGGAAAGGATTACCCCGCTATTGCCCCGTGCCCCCATCAGGGCGCCGTGGGCTATGGCGCGGACCACCGCAGAGGCACTCTCCCCGGTGGCGCCGGATGCCTCTTCCACTGCCGAGCGCATGGTGAGGAGCATATTGATGCCGGTATCGCCATCGGGTACGGGAAAGACGTTGAGGGAGTTTATCTGATCCGCGTTTCTCTCCAGCCACACCGTGGCAACACCAAACATCTCCACCAGGTCTTGCCCGCTACAGGAATCTATTACCCTCATCCCGTTCCTACTTGCTAAAGGAACCTATATATGGTATCCTTATTTGGTCAATTCTACTGCAAAATAATTGTTTGGTCAAAGGGTATGTGATGCCGGGGAAATGTGATATATGTGGCAAGACGCCTCAGTTCGGACATAATGTTAGCCACTCCAAGCGCCGTACCAATCGGCAGTGGAGCGTTAATAGCCAGAAGAAGTCGCTACTTATCAATGGGAAAAAGGTGCGGCTCAACATTTGCACCAGGTGCCTCAGGACTCAATATAAGCTAGCCGGTTAGCCCGGGAAGGCTCGCCCTGAGCCTGTCCATCGCCTCTTTAACGTTTTCCTGGCGGTTGAATATCGCCGAGCCCGCTACCAGTACCCGCGCACCCGCCTCAACCGCTCTGGGCGCTGTCTGGGCCGAGATACCCCCATCGACCTCGAGCTCGCAAGCCAACTCCCTCTCATCCAGGATATGCCTGAGGCTGGCGATCTTATCCAGGACCTCCTCCATGAAGGCCTGCCCGGCAAAGCCCGGGTTGACCGTCATCAGGAGCACCAGATCCAGGGCGGGAAGGATCTCATCGATCACGGCAAGCGGGGTCGCCGGCTTGATAGATACACCGGCCCTCACCCCAAGCCCCTTTATCGATTCCACCAGTTTACGGAGATCGGGGCAAACCTCGGCGTGCACGGTGATGATGTCCGCCCCGGCCCGGGCGAATTGCTCGAGCTGACGCTCCGGCCTCTCCACCATCAGGTGAACATCGAGGGGTAAATCTGTCCAGGGGCGAATCGCACCGACCACCGGAGGGCCGATGGTTATCTGGGGGACGAAGTGCCCGTCCATGACATCTACGTGGATGTAGTGAGCGCCCGCCGACGTTACCTCGGCGACCTGCTCGCCCAGGCGAGCGAAGTCGGCGGATAGGATGGAGGGGGCTATCTTAACCTCGCTACTACTCACCTTCGCCCTGGACAATCTTTCTAGCCCTGGCCAGTTGCTGCGTCACCTGTTCCCGCGCGGTACCGCCGAGGACATTGCGTGCCGCAATGGAGGCCTCAGTAGTGACGTTATACACGTCTTCCTCAAAGAGCGGCGAAAATTCCGTGTATTCACTTAAAGCCAAACCCGCGAAGCTCTTCCCCATATCCATAGCATATTGCACCAGCCTGCTCACTATACCGTGAGCCTCGCGGAAGGGCACTCCCTTAACCACCAGGTAGTCCGCCAGGTCAGTAGCGAGTGTGTATCCCTCCTCAGCAACGCCGCTGGCCCTATCGCCTCTGACCCTGATGGTAGCCACCATTCCAGAAAATACCTCGAGTGTAGACATCAAGGTGTCCACCGTATCGAACAGGCCCTCCTTGTCCTCCTGCATATCGCGGTTATAGGTCAGCGGAAGGGCCTTCATTATGGTCAGCATCGCCATCAGGTTACCGTAAACCCGGCCCGTCTTAGCTCGTGCCAGCTCAGCGATATCCGGGTTCTTCTTCTGCGGCATGATACTTGAGCCAGTGACGTAGCTATCGTCAAGCATTATGAAGCCAAACTCCGCCGAGGACCACAGGACTATCTCCTCAGCCAGGCGCGACAGGTGCATCATGGTCACTGCCGCCGCTGCCTGGAATTCGATGATGAAGTCGCGGTCAGAGACTGCGTCCATACTGTTCTGGCTTATCCGGCTAAAGCCCAGCTCCCTGGCCAGGAAATCGCGGTCTACCGGATAGGGCACACCGGCGAGCGCGCCGCTCCCCAGAGGCAAGACATCGGTGCGCTTAAGAGCGTCGCGGAACCGCTCTACATCGCGCTCCAGCATCTCGAAGTAGGCCAGCATGTGATGGGCGAAAAGCACCGGCTGCGCCCGCTGCAGGTGGGTATAGCCAGGCATGACGACATCTAAATTGGCATCCGCCAGATTTATTATGGCCTTCTGCAGATCGATAAGCCGTGTTATGGTCTGCGCGATGGCCTCTTTCAGGAAGAGGCGCATGTCGAGCGAGACCTGGTCATTTCGTGAGCGGGCAGTATGCAACTTTCGCCCTACATCCCCAATCTTATCGATCAATCGAGCCTCGATATTCATATGTATATCTTCCAGGTCATCGCGAAATTCGAAAGAGCCCTGCTCTATATCCTGGCGGATGGAGGTGAGCGCCATCGTGATAAGCTCGGCGTCCTTATCCGATATGATACCCTGCTTTGCCAGCATCCTGGCGTGGGCGATGGAGCCAGCGATGTCCTCTTTATACAGGCGCTTATCAAAGTGGATGGATGACGTATAATTTTGCACCGATTTATTGACCCCCTTACCGGTTATTGAACGACTATTTATCTTGAATCATGATGCTTCGCCCATTTAGCTATGTCACACCAACTTGATAAACTCATTCACTGATAATCCTGCCTTCTAGATAATAGCTCGCAGTGTTCCTCTGTCTAATTCCTTGTGGAGGGGGACAACTAATTGGCAAAATGGGTCATCTCGCCTGAGTGTCACATGACTACCTTCCTGCCTTTTAAAGTGGAACCCTGCTTTTCCCAAAGCTTTGATACACTTTTCACCCGATAAGACGGGAAGCTTACTCATACTACTACTACCGATACCTCGAACTTCTCTTCAGGTATGGGCAGTTTATCCTCTTCGAGGGAGTGGATATAGCAGTTTATAGCCTCTTTGATGTTTTTTAGTGCTTCCTCTTTCGTCTTCCCCTGGCTGATACAGCCGGGCAGGCTGGGACATTCAACTACCCAGTAACCATCCTCCCCTAGATATAAAATAACCTCTCGCATTTCTTCCCCTATCTAAGCCTGTTGCACAAAGCAGAAGCTTGAATAAATTCACCAACTAGGCTGTTAAAATCGCTATCATAATGGCATGATGGTTCCACTATTGGGCCTACGATAAGCTTTATAATAGGCCTAATTGTCCACTGTAATGAAGAGGGTCGTGTTTATGCAACAAGCTCTATCCATCCTATATTTGGCCAAATTCGTCCGGCTTAAAAGAGGATCCCCTCCTTCTCCATATTTCCCAAATTACGAATATCTGGCCTATTCTCCTTCACCAGGATAAATATGTCAATGTCTGAATCTTTATAGAAATCCCCTCTCGCCTCAGAGCCAAATATCGATACGGACAGCATTTCATCCCCCAGATTCTCTCCCAACTCCTTTATAAAAGAGCCCGCCATTTTCCTTTCAGTCTCGCTCAGGCAACCCCCATCCGTTTCCCACTATAGCACCCTACTTTTTCTTCAAGCCCATACAGCTCAACTCATATTCCCCTATTAATCCTTCATCAGCAAAGCTGAAGTATCTATTCTCACCTACTATTATATGGTCTAAGACCTTAATCTGCATAATACTGGCTGCGAAGACCAGATCCTGAGTTATCCCTTTGTCATCTTCACTGGGAGCAGGATTCCCCGCAGGATGGTTATGGGCAAATATCAGAGAAGCAGCATTATGCTTGATTGCACTCTTTATAACCTCGCGAGGGTAAATGGCGCTCAGGGTCAACGTTCCCTCAAAAAGGTCTTCCACTTCAATTACCTGATTCTGACTATTTAAGAAGAGAACCTTAAATTTCTCTTTCTTAAGGTCTCTCATCGAGTGATACAGGTAATCAAACACCTCTTTTGAAGAGCTACAAAATGTTTTATCCAGGAGTTGCTCCTTGAGGAACTCTCTGGCAACCTCCTGCACCAGCTTGATACCAAAAGCATTGTGAGGACCGATTCCAGCGATCTTCTGCAGCTCCTCCGAAGGGGCTTCCAGCACTCCTCTTAGGGTTTTGAACCTCTTTATCGCCTCCTTTGCCTGCTGCTTGCAATCCCTGCGAGGTGCCCCCAGCGTCAGCAGTAATTCGATGATCTCATAATCATTGAATCCGTTTAGACCAGATTTGATGAACTTTTCCCGTAATCTTTTTCTATGGCCCTCCCGTGATAATTGAGAAGCGTCAGCCTTTAGTGATTGCTGCATTTCTGGCTGCATAGTACCCCACCCCTACATGCTCCAGTAGATGGAGCCGGCGATATCCTCGTTATACAGGCGCTTACCGAAGTGGACGTATTCGTTATACTTTTACACAGATTTATCGATCCCTTTATTGAAACGGTCACGCATGGAAGTCATCTACCCTATCTCCGGCTGATCCACCCCCTGAACCCGGGCCTGGGTCTTCACCGGAAGTCCCCAGATGTGAATAAAGCCCACCGCGGCGCTCTGGTCAAACTCGTCGCCCTTATCATAGGTGGCCAGGCTGAAGCTGTAAAGCGACCTGGGCGATTTTCGCCCCACCACCGTCGCCTTCCCTTTACCAAGCTTCACCCGCACCGTGCCGGTGACGTGGCGCTGCGAGCTCTCCACGCAGGCTGCGAGGTCCTGGTGGAAAGCGGTAAACCACAGCCCATTATAAATAAGATCGGCATACTCCAGTGCCACCCTATCCTTGAAGCGCAGTTGCTCCCTGGAGAGGGTCATTGCCTCCAGAGCTTTATGAGCGGTAAGCAACACGGTTGCTGCCGGCGCCTCGTAGATCTCCCGCGACTTAATCCCCACCAGCCGATTCTCTACGTGGTCGATACGCCCCACGCCGTGCTCTCCGGCCAGCTCGTTAAGCTGCAGGATAAGTGATACGCCATCGAGGTTTTTTCCATCAAGGCTCACTGGCACCCCGCGCTCGAAACCGACCTCCACGTAGGCGGGCGTATCCGGCGAATCCTTCGGCGAGCGTGTCATTATATAGATCTCCTCCGGCGGCTCGTTCCACGGGTCCTCCAATACCCCGCACTCGATGCTTCTCCCCCAAAGGTTCACATCGATGGAATAGTCGCTCTCGGGAGGGACGGGGATATCGTACTTCTTGGCGTAGGCTACCTCCTGCTCACGCGTCATCCCCCACTCTCGGGCCGGAGCGATAATCTTGAGGTGAGGTGCAAGGGCCATGGTGCTTACGTCGAAGCGCACCTGGTCATTCCCCTTACCGGTGCAGCCATGAGCCACCGCCGATGCACCCTGCTCATTGGCAGTGTCCACCATTAGTTTGACGATTAGAGGACGAGCCAATGCCGTCGCCAGCGGATATTGCCCCTCATAGAGGGCATCGGCCTTTAAGGCGGGAAAAACGAAGTGTTTGACAAAAATCTCCCTGGCATCGACCACCAGAGACTCTACCGCCCCTACCTTAAGCGCCTTCTGCTGAATAGCGGGCAGGTCCCGCTCGCTCCCCACATCCACCATCAGGGCGATGACATCCATGTGATAGTTTTCAGCGAGCCACCTGATGGCTACCGAGGTATCGAGCCCCCCGCTATATGCCAGCACTACCTTCTCTGCCATTTTTTACCTCACATTCTATTTTTAAACTCACACTCCGGGATTTCTAATTTGGCCGTTACGATTTAACCGTTCTCACCCTGGCTAAAACCCTCTCGAGGATACCCATCGCTTTATCCACCTCGCTCTCACCGATAATAAGCGGTGGCATGAAGCGGATGGCGTTGGGCTTTACCGCGTTGAGCAGCAAGCCCTCCTCGAGGCAGGATTTCACCACACCATCAGCGATGTCACTGGATAACTCGACAGCCACCAGAAGGCCTCGCCCCCTGACCTCAACGATATTTTCAAACTTAGCCTTCAGTCCCTGAAGGCTGGCCTGCAGATAATTTCCCACCTGTCGACAATTTTCCACGATATTGTGCTCCAGGATATAATTCAGGGTAGCGTAGGCCGCGGCGCAGGCGAGGGGATTGCCACCGAAGGTGGAACCATGATCCCCCGGACCAAAGACGGAGGCTCTCTCCTTTGCCAGGAAGGCACCTATCGGCACACCGCCCCCCAATCCCTTGGCCAGTGTCATTATGTCCGGCTCAATGCCACAGTGCTGGTATGCAAATAGCGTCCCGGTTCGCCCCATCCCGGTTTGAATCTCGTCCAGGATGAGCAGGATGCCCTGTTCATCGCACCAGGAGCGCACCTGTTTCAGGTAACCATCATCGGGAACATTTACCCCTCCCTCTCCCTGAATAGCCTCCAGCATCACGGCACAGATCTTTTTACCCGTGGCTCGCTTGATGGCACCGATATCATTGTAATCCACATGGACAAAGCCTTCAGGCAATGGAACGTATGGCTCCTGATGCTTGAGCTGCCCGGTTGCGGCGACCATCGCCAGGGTGCGACCATGAAAGGAGTTAATAGCCGTAATGACCTCATAGGCACCATCCAGATGGAGCCTGCCATATCTGCGGGCGAGCTTTACCGCCCCTTCAGTGGCCTCAGCACCGCTATTGCAGAAGAAGACCCTGTCCAGGCAGCTATTCTCGATAAGAAGCTCCGCCAGGCGTATCTGGGGCACAGTATAAAATTGATTTGACGTCTGGATCAGGGTGCGCGCCTGCTCCGAAACGGCGTGCACTATTTCAGGGTGGGCGTGGCCCAGGACATTCACCGCCCATCCGCCGACAAAGTCGAGGTACTCCCTCCCCCTGTCATCCCAAACCCTCGCCCCTTCACCCCGCACCAGGGTCACCGGCAGACGCTTGAAGGTGTTCATCAGGTATTTTCGTTCCAGTTCCTGCCAATCTGTCATGGGTTTTTACTCCCAGGCAATTATCGTCCCGTTTTCCCTTCCTCTTACCGCCTCAGCCAGCGCATGAGGCACCCGACCATCTACGATCTGGGTTAGCGGCACGGTGGTGAGGGCAGTAAGGCACGCCTCCACCTTGGGGATCATCCCGCCGGCAATAACACCCGAGTTGATGAGCGAGCGCGCCTCATCGGGCAAGATGCGGGACAGCAGCTTCCCCGAGCCATCTATGACTCCGGCCACATCGGTGAGCAGGATGAGCATCTCCGCCCCGAGGGCGGCGGCGAGCGCACCGGCAGCAGGATCGGCATTGACATTTAGCGGCTTCGCTTTCTCGACCCCAAAGCCCGAGGGGGCAACCACGGGAATATAGCCCTCCTTCAGCAGGATCTCCAAAGGCTCCGGGTTAACCTTCACCACCTCCCCGATGAGACCGAGCTCCTCACTCCTAACCTTTGCCTCGATGAGGCGACCGTCGATGCCGCTTAGGCCCATCGCCCGCCCGCCCCGCGACTGGATGGCGGCCACAAGCTCCTTATTGACCACGCCACAGAGCACCCCGACCACCACCTGGAGCGTCTGGTGATCCGGCGTTGCCCTCAGCCCATCGACAATCCTGGTGGCGATGCCCAGCCTCGATAGCCAATCGGTCACCACATTGGCGCCGCCATGGACCACCACCAGGCTCTTACCCTCTATCTGCAGTGCGACCAGGTCCTCGATGACCCCGATAAAATCGGGGCTGCCGAAGGTACTTCCTCCGATCTTGACTACGATGGGCTTTTTCATCTTCCCGACCTTTACCCGACTGCCTCTGAGCTTCCTCTCAGGTCGTATATTCACTGTTTATGGTAACATATTCCGCCGACAGGTCGCAGCCCCAGGCGGTCGCCGCGAAGTCCCCCAGATTGAGGCACACCCTGATGGGCACCTCAGCCCCTCGCATCGCCGCCCTCACCTTTTCTTCGTCGAAGGTATGGGGCGAGCCCCCAGCGACGAGGCGTATATCATTCAGGAAAAGGTCTATCCGCGCCCCATCTATCTCGGCGCCGCTGCGGCCCAGGGCGGCGACAATCCGCCCCCAGTTGGGGTCACACCCATGAACCGCCGCCTTGACCAGAGGGGAGCCGGCTATGGTGCGCGCCGCCACCCGGGCATCGTCGAGGGTGAGCGCCCCGTCAACGGTAACCTCGATGAGCCTGGTCGCCCCCTCACCATCGCGGGCGATGCGCCGGGCAAGATAGTTGCAGACCTCCGTCAGCGCTGCTTGAAATTCCTCCGCCTGTTTGGTGCCCTCCCCGATGCTCCCCACCACCCCACTGGTACCGTTGGCAAGGATCAACACCGTATCATTGGGGCTGGTATCGCCATCTACGGTAACCATATTGAAGGAGGTATCCACCGCCTCCCCAAGCGCCTTCTCCAGGAAATGGGCATCGATAGCGGCATCGGTAGCCAGAAAACAGAGCAGCGTTCCCAGATTGGGATGGATCATCCCCGACCCCTTGGCAATGCCCCCGATAGTAAATTCGTCGTCATCAGCGGCCACCGCTACCTCCTTAGTACAGGTATCGGTGGTCAGGATGGCCCGCGCCAGCTCATGACCCCCCTCCTGCGATAGGGCAACCCTTTCTATACCTATCCCTATAAGGTCGATGGGAAGCCGCTCACCAATTACGCCGGTGCTGGCGACCAGCACGTCCTGAGGTTCGATCCCCAGCCGCCTTGCCGCCAGTCTCGCCATCTCGGCGGCATCCTCAAGCCCCTGCTCGCCGATGCAGGCATTGGCGCAGCCGGCATTGGCTACAATCGCTTGCGACTTCCCCGCGGCGATATGCCTCTGGCACCAGATGACCGGTGCCGCCTTGATCCTGTTGGTGGTGAAAAGCCCGGCAGCAACGCAGGATACCTCTGAGTAGAGGATGCCCAGATCAAGATCGCCCTTAGTCTTGAGTCCGGCGCGTGTTGCTCCAGCAAGAAAGCCCCTGGGAGAAGTGACCGTGCCGCCGGGTAGTGTCTTCACAGGCGAACTATATCACACCGATATGGCCGAGGCAAGAAGAGACGACTGCTATTACATATGCGGATAGCGTAGGTGCCAGATACGCCTCCGAGATTAAGAGACACTACCGCTGAGCGGATAGCTTAGAACCCGTTTATCGTTTGTCATGAATCACATTTTCTTCTTCGGCTTCGCTTTCTTCTTACCCCTCTCAACGAGCCTTCGCCCAGCTACATCCAGCGCCTTGCCCGCCCACAATCGCAGATTCCCTTCGTCCTCCAGCACGTCCGCCGGCACCTCGTAAAACTGCATGGTCTGCCCGCCGGACCTGAAAGGCCCCATGCCCGCCGCCTCATAATCCGCCCTGTTCACATCGTCCACCTTGAAATACAGCACATCCTCAGCGATCAGAGCGCAGAACAAGCCTTCGAAATAGATACCGACGCCGCCGAACATGCTCCGCGCCGTAACCTGTCCTACACATTCCAGCCGCTCCATAACATATTCCCTGTAGCCTTCATTGACAGGCATATCCTTACCTCCTTAAAAGGGCATGTCTGTGAAACCGTACCCCTTGACCCATACAACCATGCCGCCGTGGACAGTTTTCACGGGGAAAATATATCATAGGGAAGTAGCTATAACAATATGGGATGGTATAATGGTGCAAAGAGCACCAATAATCTTTGGAGGATTAGTATGAAACGTTTCAATTGGCTGGTTATATTGGCACTAGCTTTAATCACGCTGTCGGTTACTCTGTACCTCATTCACTATGCAATATTTGCAGATCCCCACCACATATTTATCTACTTGGTAGGTGATATTGCCTTTGTACCTATTGAAGTCCTGTTGGTCACCCTTATAATCCATCAATTGCTGAGCGGGAGGGAAAAGCGGGCCAGGCTACAAAAGTTGAATATGGTTATAGGGGTCTTCTTCAGTGAACTTGGAACAAGCCTGCTAACCCGCTTCTCCGACTACGACCCTAAATTGGATGAGGTCAGGAAGAAGCTTATCGTGGCCAGCGATTGGTCTCAGGAAGAATTCTCAACTGTGCGCAAGCTGCTTAAGAACTACGATTGCGGAATTGAGGTTCAAAAGGCCGATCTGGAAGACGTGCGCAATCTACTTATGGACAAGAGGGACTTCTCACTCAGACTGTTGGAGAACCCGAGCTTGCTGGAACACGAATCCTTCACTCGGCTTCTGCAGGCAGTATTCCATCTGACCGAGGAACTTGAAAGCAGAGAGGATTTAAACCAGCTGCCCGATAGCGACCATAAACATCTCGCCGGTGATATGAAAAGGGCGTACGCCCTGCTAATCCGTGAATGGCTGGATTATATGAAATATACCAAAGATAATTATCCCTATCTCTTCTCCCTTGCTATGCGAATGAATCCCTTCGATCAAAATGCGTCAGTGGTCGTGCGATGAAAGTTACATACAGAGTAATACCTCGATGTAGAATTTATCATGGGAGGCAGGACTGATCGAACAAAGAAAAAGAATAGGAGCTGTGGTGTATTTCACAAAATGGCGGCTTACATCGTCCCGCCTCCCATACAAGGTTTACAAGGTTGAGGCAGGCTGAGCGTGTGCAGGTGCACCAAATGTTATCATATAGAATCCAGCACCGATAAGCCCGGCGTTGCCCCACGTGTAGATACGTGCCAGACGGCGTCCCGAGGAATGCCCTTTCTGTAGCGTAACCAGTAAGCAATTCAGGAAGATAAAAACAATTAGGAGGTAGATCATGAGCAAGAGCACTGAAAACCTGGAAACCGCTTTTGCCGGGGAAAGCCAGGCCAACCGCAAGTACCTGTTCTTCGCTGAGCAGGCTGACAAGGAGGGCCACAGGCAGATAGCGCGGCTGTTCCGCGCCGCGGCGGAAGCAGAGACGGTTCACGCCCGCAAGCACCTTACTGTCCTGGAGGGGATAAGGTCCACCGGGGACAACCTGCAGGCGGCCGTCGGCGGCGAGCACTACGAGTTCACCGAGATGTATCCCGAATTTATACGTCAGGCAGAGGCCGAAGGGGAGAGCAAAGCGAGAACCAGCTTCGACCTGGCGAACCAGGTCGAGAAGGTCCACCACGTTTTATTCAAGGCCGCCCTCGATATGCTGGAGAAAAAGCAGGCCCCAGAGGATAAAACCTTCTACGTTTGCCAGGTGTGCGGCTACACTGTGGAGGGTGAGGCGCCGGATAAATGCCCCATCTGCGGTGCGCCCAAGGTAAAGTTCAAGCCCGTGGATTAGGTTTAGAAAGTGCCGATAGTATAAATCCAAACACAAACCGAAAAGGCACAGCTTCGAAGTTGTGCCTTTTCGCTTGCTTGGTAGCGGGAGTTCAAAGGTCTTATGAAACAACACTGCCAGCTGAAGCGATAGCGATAGGCCGTCGGGCTTTAGACCCAAAGACAACAATGCGTCAAAGACGTTTAAAGATGATTGAGTAATGGTTAACGGTGCTGGCTAGATGTTGTTGGATTTATGTTTATTGATTAGCGAGTGGTACTACCATATCCGCTGAAATAACCTTGAACGTTAAGCGATTCTTTGAAGGATTGTACGTCATTCGCCATTGATCAAGTATATCACGCCCTAATAAAGATGGTATATCACTGATCTCAGGATTTGGAGGTGTTATCTCGAGATCTATATTATACACATAGAGAAATTTTTTAGGTTCGGAGAACACGACTATTGTGGACTCAACATAGTTATGGCATAACCCACCAATACCGACCATTTCGTTATCTCCAATAAGTTGAGAATAGTCCATTCCCATACGGATACCATCTAGCGGATTTAATAAAGTATGATCCGCACCAGTATCTACCAAAAACGATATATCAGTAGTAATATTAAGTCGAGGAATAAAGAGGCGACCCTCTATATAGGGTCGCCCACTTGTATCCCCGAATCTACCTCTCATTAGGTTGCTAGAGAATCATTGTGCGTTGATTCTTATCTATATAGCGTACAATGACATGTTCGCGCTGAATGCCCTTCTTATCAACTTCGCGCAATGCAGAATTTAGGGTCCGCCCAACGGCTATAGTCTTTCCCTCATAGACTGCCACCCACTGTTTCGGATATCGGATAATAAGTCGAGGATGCTTGGAAGAAAGTACCATAGCACTCTTTCGGAAACTACGTAATTCCTTATCTACCTCGCTGGGATTGCCCAACTTCTCTAATATACTTTTTTCTAATGTTTTAGGCATAGTCCTTCCTTCACCTCTTCTCGTAGTTTAGAATATATCATATTTTTCTGTATTGTCAAGTGGCCATAAGTATCCATTTATGCTATTATCCTCTCTTTGACCACCTTGCCCTTGCTGCCTTTCTTGCTATTTCTTTTCGTTGCTCAGGAAGCAGCTTCGCTGCACGTGCAAGTCCGCCTTTTCTACCGCCTAAACTACCAAGCACAACTGCATGCATATTCTTCTGTGTCTCTACGAATTCTTCTGAGAGTTTAGGCGTAGGGTCGCCTAATCCATTAACATCTCTCATTGCCTTATTTATGCTTGACCGCTTATGCATACTCCAATTATGCCACATTTGACCGTTTTTGTCTAGTCCCCTAAATTCATGCCGTCGGGCTTATAACCCGAAGGCACCAATGCGTTAAAGGAAGAAAGAATACGACCTCCGGTATGAGACAAAGGTTGCATACAAGCGTTACCCCATGGCTTAAGATAGTTATATTGAAATACGGAGAGGTGTATCTCCGTATAGGAGGATTAGTGGCTATGCGAGAAAAGATAGAAGCAGCGATTGACCGTGTAAGACCCGCTCTGCAGGCCGATGGTGGCAATGTGGAACTAGTCGAGGTAGAGGATGGGGTGGTCTCAGTAAGGCTAACCGGTGCCTGCGGCGGTTGCCCTATGGCAACGATGACCCTAAAGAACGGGATCGAGCGCATTATCAGGGAAGAAGTGCCTGAGGTCAAAGAAGTAGTCGCGGTATAAGCGGGCAAACAAATGCACAAATACTCACAGAAGCCTTGAAGTAAGGAGTTACATGTAATGAGAATCTTTATGGCCATTGTAGTTATACTTCTATGTGGTGCTGTCGCGGGGACAGTGATGGTTGTAAGGGAAATTCCAAGAAGGGGAAATATCGATAACGCAGAGTACCTTCAATCTATAGAGATTAAAGACTATGAAGGTATAGACCTTTCATCGATAGTCGATTTTTGGGAGAACTCAATAAAAGGCCCTCAGTACGTAGATATGGATAGTTACAGGCTTAAAGTTAGCGGCTTGGTAGAGAGCCCCATGAGCTATACTTTCGATGATGTTACCAATAACCACCAGAATTATAAAAAAGTAGTGACATTGCACTGCGTAGAAGGATGGAGTGTCACTATCCTATGGGAGGGTGTGCTTGTTAGAGACCTGATACAAGAGGCAGGAGCTTCTCCAAATGCAAGTGTAGTGATATTCCACGCATACGACGGATATACAACCTCTCTCCCTATCGAGTATATAATCGACCAGGATATAATCGTGGCACATAAAATGAATGGCGTTCTCCTTCCCCCTGAAAGGGGTGCTCCCTTTCAGCTTGTAGCCGAAAGTCGATGGGGATACAAATGGATAAAATGGATAACGGAAATCGAAATTTCGGATAATACCGATTACAAAGGCTTCTGGGAGCATCGGGGATACTCCAACGATGCAAATATAAATGATAGCTTTTATTAAGAGATGATGAAGCCTATAATTTAGACGAAACATGGTTTCTATATTAGTGTTTACTACGCTTGACCCAAACAGTAAGGGCGCGGCTTCTCGACCGCGCCCTCATAAGTTCTTGGTAGCGTGAGTTGGATTCCAACCAACGAGGGGATCCGGTCTGCAGGCTCTATATTGAGCCTAACTGGCGCCCTGGAGTTCGGATGTGCAATATGCACACCGTTTGGCCTCTATGGCGATTTTAGACAGGCAGTAAGGGCAGTCTTTCGTATTCTCCGGCTCCGGTACTTCAGCTCCCCTCCGCATCTTGTTGATGTAGCGGACAAGAAGAAATACAGCAAATGCAATTATGAGGAAGCTGATTATGGCCATAATAAACACACCGTAGTTGATTGTGACTGCCCCGGCGGCCCTAGCGTCGGCAAGAGAAGCATAGGGTCCAAGTGGATCCCCTTCTTGAAGAACGGCGAAAAGGTTGCTGAAATCAACGTTGCCGAGTGCCAGTCCAATAGGAGGCATAATGATATCCGCGACAAATGACGTCACTATGACACCAAACGCCGCACCGATTATTATCCCAACCGCCATGTCAACCACATTGCCACGCATTATGAATTCTTTGAAATCCTTGCGCATCGATTTCTACCTCCTTCTAAATAGATTGACTCTTGCTACCCGGTCAAAGTCCTAGTTAGGCAGCCCAGAGGAATACCCAGCCTCTTTAATATCACTGACAATATTAAGTCTAGCTTTAACACTTCCCTATTCTGAACATCTTAGTGCCGCATGTCGGACACAAACCCTGGGTTGCCGGCTTGCCTTTTTTCAGCGTTACACTCTTGGCATCCTTCATTTCCCTTTTAGTACGACACTTCATACAGTATGCTTACATTGACTCACCCCCTTTCCTATATTTTTGCCTGAATGATAGGACTTTCGCTACAGAAATGTCAACAATCTGACCCGCCCCGGATTATTGTAACGCCCAAAAATTAGAGTTGCTGGTATACATGGTGGCTGCATAACCTCTGGAGCTGGTGGCTGATGCCCCAGAGAGCTGCGCGGTCTAATCCGGTGGTAATCCTTATGCCCGTTCTCGACAAAGTACCTTCGCCTCCGCTTTCTGGTAGATAGATAAAAAGTCACGGCTTGAGGCTGTTAGCCCGCTATTTCTTGGTAGCGGGATTTTGGATTCGAACCAACGACCTCCGGAATGAGACAAATGTTGCATACAAGGGTCACCCCATAGCTTAAGATAGTTATATTGAAATACGGAGAGGTGTATCTCCAGATAGGAGGATTAGTGGCTATGCGAGAAAAAATAGAAGCAGCGATTGACCGTGTAAGACCCGCTCTGCAGGCCGATGGTGGCGATGTGGAATTGATCGAGGTAAAGGATGGGGTGGTCTCGGTTAGGCTAACCGGTGCCTGCGGCGGTTGCCCTATGGCAACGATGACCCTAAAGAACGGGATCGAGCGCATTATCAGGGAAGAAGTACCCGAGGTCAAAGAAGTAGTCGCGGTATAAGCAGGAAACCTATGGCCGAGATCCTCACAAATACCTTCAAGCAGGGAGTTGTCCTCTTTGAGTTTATATTAGCTTTCGCAGCGATTGTTCTATGCGTTGCTTGTACCGAGACTGCTGAAATAGTCTCAATCAACCCCCTAATCCCCCAATCTTGGGGGACTCGTTAATGCTGCCCCGATACATCGGGGAAACCCCCGGTATATATTTATTATGATCGAGCAAGGGAGAGATATGCCTGATAGGATAGTAAAAAGCGATGCGGAGTGGAGGCAGCTTCTTACAACGGAGCAATATGAGGTTGCCCGAAAAAAAGGAACCGAACTAGCTTTTACCGGCAAGTACTACAACTTTAAGGAAAAAGGCACATATCAATGTGCCTGTTGCGGTAACGAGCTATTCAGCTCCGAGACCAAGTACGATTCGGGAACAGGTTGGCCAAGCTTCTGGGCGCCACTCTCAGAGCAAAACATTACGACAGAGACAGATACCAGTGCCGGTATGATAAGGACCGAAGTAATGTGCCAAAGGTGCGGTGCACACCTGGGACACCTATTTAATGACGGCCCCTCACCAACCGGGCTTCGCTTCTGCCTCAATTCGATCTCTATGAAGTTCGCTGCGGGTATGGGGAAATAGGGTCGGCATGAAAAAAAGACCGTAACGGACTCCCCGGTCAAGATTACGGTCTCTAGCTTCCCTGGTAGGCCAAGTTGGACAATACAAAGAACCTTCAGCTTAACTATTAATATCCCTGCATGATCAGCGATATCGCCTGACACAGAACAGGTCGGTGCTTAATTGCACACTTTCGACTTTGGTTAGGTGACTGAACAGAATAGAAGATCGTGTGATTGATTAAACCGTGCTTATATACTTGACAAAGGTTAGTTTTTGTGTTATACTCATTATATGAGGCTGAATCATAGCTATTTAGAGTCTTTTTCATGGGCTACTTCCTTAAGTTTATCGACAACTTTTTTAGGAAATAGCTTCTTTATTACTTCCTCAGTTGGCTTTTCGGTTAGCTTCTGTTTTTTCTTAGGCATGGGAGGTCTCCAATGAACAAAAAGAATGGAACAAAACAAGAGATAAACCTGATAACACTTGTAGAGCGATACCACAACGAAGATAAGTGCCGAGCTTACCTTGAGGAACTACGCTGGCCGAATGGTGTTGCTTGTCCTCGCTGTGGTTCAGTGAGCATATCGAGGATACAAAAACCCCGCGTCTTTGACTGTAATTCATGTCGCTATCAATTCTCCGTTACTTCGGGAACTATCTTTCACGATTCCCACCTTCCTTTGTGGAAGTGGTTTGCTACTATGTATATGATGATAGAGTCTAAGAAGGGTATCTCTGCTAATCAGGTTAAGAGGACTATTGGAGTATCCTATAAGACAGCCTGGTATCTCTGTCACCGGATAAGAAACGCTATGTCTGACGGAACACCAAATCCGCTTAAGGGTATTGTAGAAGTTGATGAGACCTATGTGGGTGGCAAAACTAAGGGAATGGGTCACGGCTTTAAGGGCAATAAGACTATTGTTGTTGGTGCTACTGAGCGTGGCGGCGAAGCTAGGCTTCAAGTGATCGATGATAATGGGCGCAAGACGCTTCACCAGTTTATTCGAGAGAATACGGCACCCAATACTGAAGCTATCTACACTGACGATTGGCCTGCTTATAAGGGAATCACTGACCAGGATACGAGGCATGAAACGGTCAACCATAGTGCCGAGGAATGGGTGAGAGGCGATGTCCATACCAACTCCGTAGAAGGTGTCTGGTCGCTTCTTAAACGCTCTATTGTTGGCTCTTATCATAAAGTCAGCGTTAAACATCTCGATGCTTACCTTGACGAGTTAGAATGGCGATTTAATAACCGTGAGAACCCATATCTGTTTAGAGATACCCTATTGAAGCTAATCAATTCTGAGAACATTACTTATGAGAAATTGACTACATAATAGATTTAGGCAGAGTTAGGACACTTTTTACATGTCTACTATAATCACTTCGATCTAAGATATCATTCAAAGAGTTGGGCATTACTTGGCTCATCCTCTGGAATTATCTTAAGACGTAATCTCTTCCACCCTATTGGCCTTGCACCTTTCATACTAACCGTGGCCAATTGACTAAATTCGCATAGAACTATCTGATTTGTTTTAGGACTTGTAGTAAGATTATATGATAAAGTAAAGTGTATTTCGTCCTTACTTTCTTCCATCGGTTCAAGCCATTTGATATTGAACCCCCCCGACCATTCAAATGGGCAAGGTATTTTTCTTCCAAATACATTCTTAATATGTGCTATTGCATGAGCATCTGTGAAAGTTAACATAATGCTATTCATGGTATCCTTATTTGTAACATCCATTGATACAGGGATGGTTAGTTTGTATCCTCCGTTGATTTTGTGTTGAGTGATACTTCCCATACTTACATAGTAAATAGGATGATATTTTCGCCAGTACCACCACTCCCTAACCATTGTATTGCACCTTTTGAAGAGGGTGGTTATGATACGAGGTGACCTGCAGATTTTGGGGATAGTGATACTTATAATAGTAGTGATTACAGAGGTTAGAATGATGATTACAAGAGTTACTTGACCTTCTGAGGTTTGAAAGAAATCCCAGGCAGACTTCAGCCAATCCATGATAACTTATTCTATCACTTCTGCCTCCTGAGTCAAGTATATAATTCCGGATTAAACGATCTGGACAAAGGTGCACCCAAGGGAAGGAAGTTCGAACGAGGACGGCGTTGAGAGATCGGTAAAAAACGTTTTGCACAGTATGTATTTTCGATAAATCTGCAGGGTCGCGGTATAGTCCACACCTGAAGCGTAAGTATGTGAGAGCATCAGCATGCCGGTCACCGGCGGTGTGCCCCACCATTACAAGAACACCAAGAATAAATAATAGACTAATATATTGACAAGGGTCAGCGGCAGCCCTATCTTCACGAATTCAAGAAACGTCAATGTCTCGCCGGATCTTCTTTCCGCGTTCTGTATTATTATCACATTGCTAGCCGCCCCGAGGATGGTGAGGTTGCCGGCGATGGTGCTCCCTACGGCCAGCGCCATCATCGCTTTGGTCTCGGCTCCCAGCTGAACTAGCGTGGGCAGGTACAGCGCAACCAGCGGGACGTTAGAGATGAGCTGGCTCAAGAGGACGCTTGTTGTCATAATAACGCTTCCTGAAGCTAGATTAAGATCCATTGAGCTGACTATTGACTGGAATACCTCAGAGTCCCAAACGCTCTGCATAAGGATGAACATAGAGGCAAAAAAGACCAGCGTGTACCAATCGATTCTCCTGATAATACCGAGCCTTTTTGAGCTGAGGAGCACAACTGGCAAGGCTGAGACAAGCGCAATATAGGTTAGCCTGAAGTCGATCTGTAAATCTGTAAATACCAACACGATCTTTGCCACTACTAGGGCAAACATCAGGGCCAGCGAAACCTTAGAGAGTACTGCCAGTTTCCGGTCCGCTATGGGCACCGGGGAGTGGGTGAGCGGCTCACCGCTGAAGTGCTTTCTGTATAGGAGCTTCAACAGAAGGTAAGCCAAGAACAGGTTTAGCAGTGTTGGAATTGAAAGGTACTTGAAGAATGTAACGAAGGGATTGGTGATATTCCCATTGATGGAAATCAGGAGATTCTGCGGATTCCCTATAGGGCTCATTGCACTGCCGATCGTTACCGCGAAGGCCAGCGCAATCAACAAGACCTTGGGCTGCACGTTGGTTCTCCTTGCAAGCGACAGGACAACAGGGGTCCCTATGATGGCTAACGTGTCGTTCATCAACAGCGCGGAGAGCATGCCCATTCCAAAAAGTATCGAAAGCACCAGACTGTCTAAAGTCCTTCCCCTCTTGAATAATCTTGAGGATAGATGCGCGAGGTAGCCGCTCTCTTCTAGGGCCTGCCCGACTATAAACGTCCCGAACAGGAACAGCATCACGTCGAGGTTGACAGACTTGAGAGCATTCTGCGGAGAGATCTGCCCGGTGAGCAGGACCCCAATAGCCCCGAGGAGCATTATCTGCCATATCTGCAGCCTTATATTGCCGATGTGCCTGACCGCAATCAGTACAAAGACGACAAGCAGGACGATTAACGGGATCATATTAATTTATGCTTACAAGTCGGCTCACATCACTGGTGCCGATCACTATTTATTACAGCCCCGGCAGATTGCGCTCCCACTTGGAGATGCCACACCTGGCTGTAATTACTGTATTATATTAGTTTCCTGTAAATTCTACATAGCATAGATCACCAACCATGCCTGTGGAACTTTATAGATTGCTCCCTGTCTGGCAGCACTATCTGCTGAATCAGTGTTGGGTAGCTCGAATGCCGGCGACTGTGGGCAGCTTTAACCCAACTACAGAACATTTGATGGCTGGTGAAACTGGAGTGCTGACTGCTGCGACCAATTTGAACAACTCGTCAAATTGTGCAGCTACGAAGGTGTTGACTCAAGAAAAGTTGAAAGCGGCTTTGAAAATCAAATCTGTAGTTCTATCTATTGAGCAACGCGGAGAGCTAGGCTTGCTACAGATATAAAGTCAAGGTTCCTGAAGGGGAGTTCCCACTGAGTATCGCCGAGTCAATGAGTCGAAATCGCGTTTTTGATGCTCTGTAGCTATAAAACTCCGACTCCTAACTTCTGATCAGGGTGTTAAGGACCAAAGACCCGTATTCCATGCCATTATATTCGAAAAGAGGGGCCTGATCGGCCCCCCTTTTCTTTGATTGTCTCCAGCCATTTTGGCTAGCTGTGAATCCTTAGTGTTTGCCTGTGCGGGCTATTGCCTCGGCTGGATGCTGCTCGG